>NZ_JBVJLS010000008.1:157848-367811 GCF_055584605.1 Nocardia sp. NPDC102475
AACCCCGCAGGGGCACCGCGAGCGCGAGACCCGGCGCAGTCAACGGCGCCGACAGTTCCTTGCCCTGTATCGCGACAGGCACGGCACACGAAGGAGCAACCTCAATCGTGGAAATCAATGGAAGTGCCGAACGCTCGATATTCAAAAACGCGAGGGGCGCGGTGAACTTCGCCCCTGGAATCGTCGGTGGAATCGAAAGTTCATTACTCGGAACCCCGAGGGGCACCTCGAGTTCCGCACCGGGAACCGCCGAAAATTCCTTCCCCGGAACTTCAGCTGGCGCGATTTCCGAAGGTGCGACGGAATCCGCTACCGCGGGAATCGGAGTGGGCAATGTCGGCCCATCCGCCGGAACCTCGATGCCCGGAATCGAAATCTGGTTCGGGACTTCAAATGTCCCGATACCCGGAATGGTCAGCGGTTGCGCTGACGCCTGACCTCCTGCGAGCAGTGTCGCGACGATGGCCGCGCCTGCGACGACTCCCGCGCCGACGGCCCATGGGAGCGCGCGCCGCAGGAAACGAGAATATCGACCCTCCGTAGTTGATGCCATGATCCGGTCCTCCGATGCTCGTATCGAAGTTCCTGGCTGTCCGTCGACGCCGAACTGCATTGGCGTTCAGGACTTCACCAAGACCTCGAATGAATTCGAAAACCATCACGGTGATCTTTAGTCCAGCGGATCCGTGCGCCATGTTTCGCGCAACCCGCGCCAATTATGCGACACGACACGCGCATTGACGATAACAAAAGCATAACTAAAATGAAATGCCCCGCAGCAGAATCTCTTCCGCAGCGGGACATTCCGGCATCGAAATGGCTCAGGCGATGATCTGTTCTTCGATCTGTTCGGCGAGAGTTCGCAGTTTCGCGGCGAATTCGCGCGCCGCCGCCGGATCATTGTTCGAGCCCTTGACAACTCGTCGCGTCAGCGCCGCGAACCGCGATTCCACCGCGGCGAACAGATCGACGGCCCGCTCACTCGATCGGTCCCGCAACTCCCCGCGCAGCCAGGCCTGCAGCAATTCGACCACCTCGGCCTTGTCGAACCGCTCGGGCAGCAGCGCGACGGCCTCGCGGAGTTTGCCCGCGGTGACCTTCACATCGTCGACACCGGCGATCGTGGTGTACACGGTGACCGCCGCATCTTCGCCGTGCTGGGCGGCGACCGGCAGCAGTTCGCGAACCTGTCCCTCGTTGATTGCGGGGGCGACCGGATGCAATTTGGCGGCGAGCGGCCAGGCCCGAATCAACTTGTGCGCGTACGACCGCTGCATATCCCAGCGCTGCTCCACGTAATCGTCGAAGCTCGCGTGCCGATCCCGGTAGAGCCGACCGTCGCGCACGATCTGCAGCGCGCGCCCGGCCGACCAGAAGGCGACCCGCAGGCCGTCGATCGAGGATTCGCAGGCCGTCAACTGGGCCTGTTCACGATCGTCGAGCGGCCCGTCCAATGCGGTTTCGTTCGGCGTGGGCAGCGGCATCGTCAATACATTCGCCTCGACTGCCGGCGCGATCACCTCCAGCGACGCCGCGCTCAGCGGACCCGTTCGCCACTCGGCATCCCGCAGCGGGGATACCGGCGGCGTGTGCTCGGCACTATCCGCCAACGGGTTCGCGCCGCCGATCGAGCCCTTACCGATGGAACCCTTTCTACGCTGCGGAGGCATCAGGCGGGCACCTCCACCGCGACCCGGTACGGACTCACCAACTCCTCGCCGACCTGCCGGTACTCACCGAGATCCATGATCGGATTCTCGGCGCCCTCCCCGACCTCCCCGTCGGCCGCCTCCCGGTACCACTTCCACGCGCTCAAATAGGATTCGAATACGTCGTAGCCGGCATCCTCCAGATTTCCGCGCTGCGTGCGGTATTCGGTCGAGACGTTCACGCCGTTCTTCATCGTCACCGGCACCTTGGTCATCAATACCCGCACCCGGATCTCGCGGCCGCTATCCACCGCGGCCTCCTCGGCGGCCTTATAGGTACTCGGCACCCGCTTGACCTCCGATGGGCTGACGCTGGTCAACAGAATCAGCTCATCGCTCTGCGGTATCGCGGCCTTGAATATCTCGGCCGACTCGCCACCGGCATCGACGATGATCACATCGAATTTCCCGGCATTGTCGGTAATGCAGTCGTCGACGTGCCGGGACGGGAAGGCGATCAGCTTGAACGGCACCTCGATCCCACCCCTGAGCAGCCGCCGATACCAGGAATATCCGGTCTGACTGAGCGGGTCGGCGTCGATGACGAGCACACGCAATTCGTGGACCTGCGCGAAATATGAAGCCAAGAAAAACGCTGATGTCGTCTTGCCGACGCCGCCTTTGAGATTTCCGAGCGTTATAACCAGCGGTTCGGGTATTTCCAGTGGCGCAACAGAATTCTTCATGGACAGTCCTCCGAGGGTGAGGATGGTCAGCTGTGGCGGGGCCAAGTTTCGCACAGCGGAGTTCAATTTCCACTGATTGCGGACCTGCCATTTCCTCGCGCGCGAGCGCTGTGCCCGATTTGGGCGGCAAAGCTGTGTCCAATTGGACACACCCGACCACCCTGTCGCCAACCGGGCGCATAGGTGAAATGTCGACCCGATGCCCCCATGCCGGGGCCTGCGACCTGAGCGAGCTCACTCGCGATATCGCCGACAAGGCGCTCGAGCCATGCGTGGTCGAATCCGAGAAGACCGGAACCTTTCCGCACGACGCGGATCGGGCGAAACCATCGGCGCATACAACATTTCCCGAAGCGAGTGCCGGATCCGATGCGGCCGCGCGGCGCTGTCGGGCCACCGGGGTCCTCAGGAAATATGATAGGCGTTGCGGGACAAGGACTTTCGATCGCATCCAGCGCTCCGAGCTCGCCAGGCGAGTATCGCGAAACTGATCGCTACCGATGCCGCTATGAAGGTCGCCACCGATGCGGTGCCGGTGTTCGGCGGCTACGGCTACACCCAGGACTTCCCGGTGGAGCGCCCGAGGTCGAAATCGTGCAGATCTTCGAGGGCACCAACCAGATCCGACGTCTGGTCATCGCCCGGCAGTCGCCGGACAATGGACACGGCGGGTCTCGGCCCGCCGCGAAGCTCAGCCGAGTCTCAGCAAGCCCCCAGTAAACTCGGGGCGACCTGGAACGATGACGAAAGGGGCGCGAGCGATGCTGTGGGTACTGATCGGCGTTGTCATCCTGCTCGCGGCGGCCTACGTCATCTATCAGACGCAACAGAGCAAACAGCGCGCGGCACGGGAGTTCGACGACGCGGCCGCCGACGCCAGGCAGATGATCGAGCGACTCGCAGGTCAGGTCTACAACCTCACCGGCAGCAACGAGGCGGCTGAGCAGGCACTCGCCGACGCCTCGGAGCGGCATATCGCGGCAGGCTCCCAGATCGAGCAAGCCCGCACGCCCGCCCAAGCACGGCTGGCGAAGCAGACCGCGGTCGAGGGCATGTACTACATCCGCGCGGCGCGCATCGCGATGTTGATGGATCCGGGCCCGGTGATTCCGGCGCTGGACGGTCAGGACACCGCCGGGCGGGTCACCGAGAAGCGGGTCGTCGAATACGAGGGCCGCAACGTCGCCGCTTCGCCGAATCCCTCCGCGGAAACGCCGAATTATTATCCGGGCGGACGCGTCGCCGGGCGGCCGGTACCCGCGGGCTGGTACTCCGAGCCGTGGTGGCGGCCCGCATTGATCGGCGGCGCTTGGGGTTTGGGGTCGGCGCTGCTGTTCTCCTCGCTGTTCTCCGGAATGTCCGGCGTCGGGTATGACGTGCAGGGGTTCGAAAGTGGTTACGGCGAGGGGTATCAGGACGCGCTCGATACGGCGGGTGGGGATCAGGGCTACGACTCGGGCGATCAGGGCGGGTACTCCGACGATCAAGGCGGGTACGACTCGGGTGGCGGTTTCGACGGTGGGGGGTTCGATGGGGGCGGGTTCGATGGGGGCGGGTTCGACGGCGGGTTCTGACGGCCCGGCCTGTGCGGCGGGGTCGGGTTCCGACGGTCTGCCTGAGCTGCGGGCCGATACGAGTGGAGTTGCCCACGTGAGCACAGGCCGATGCGGCTCAGCGCCCAGAGCGCACGTTGTTGCGACTGGGATAGCCCGTCCCGAGCACAGCCCTTGACCGCCAATTTCATTGCCTGAGACAGTCGAGGTTCTTGGCCCGGGTTTCTGGCACGGCAATGAGGCCTCGGTCGATGGATTGGAGCATGTTGGGGGCAATGACGATGACCACCGCGGATATCCCGGTCGAGAGCTTCCTGCATCGAACCCGGCGCACCCTGCACGAGCGGGAAACCCGACGGGTGGCAGAAGCCGACCTCACGCCAGGGGCCGACGCCTGGCGGAGGTCGGCTCCGCACCAGAGGCGACCGCGGGGTCGACATCTCCGGAGTCGAACGCTCAGCGCACTTCCCGAGCCGCGTCAGATCGACGGGGCCTCAGGAGCAGCTTGCGTCATTGCATGCCTGCCAACCCGACAGGACAGGACCGAGCGCAACAACAGTCTCAGACAGCTGTCCGGCCGTGGTCAACCCCCGAACCGATCTCGACCTATCACGCCCCCGACCAAATCAATGCAACCCACCCGCCCTCGACCCGGTAGACTCCCCTCGTCCCACCCGGTGCCCCCAGCACCACCAGTTCAGCCCTCGTAGCTCAGGGGATAGAGCACCGCTCTCCTAAAGCGGGTGTCGCAGGTTCGAATCCTGCCGAGGGCACAAGAAATCTCGAGGCCAGGGTGTGAGGACGAGTTTGCCTCGGATGCGGCCCGATTCGGCTAGTCGATGGGCGACGGCGACGTCGGCCAGCGACATGACGCGATCGACGTGCACGCGAATCCGGCCGTCGGCAGCAAACCGGGCGATCGCGGCCAGGTCAGTGGGCGATGGGCGTCCGGTTACCTGTCGGCTGCGGGGATCGCCTGTGGCGTCGGAGTCCTGGGCGGCGATGTATCGACCGCGGGGTCCGAGCACCTGCAGCGAGCGTGTGCCGTAATCGCCGCCGACCAAATCGAGCACAACGTCCACATCACGCATGGCGGTAGTGAAATCGACTGTCGTGTAATCGATTACCGCGTCTGCGCCGAGCGCGGCCACGAAGTCATGGTTGACGACACGAGCGGTGCCGATCACTCGGGCGCCACGCAACGCGGCGAACTGCACGGCCAGATGCCCGACTCCGCCAGCTGCGGCGTGGATCAGGATTCGCTCACCAGCGTGCAGTTCGGCCAATTCCAGTGCCTGCCAAGCAGTCAGCCCGGCGGTCGGTAAGGCAGCCGCCTGCACGACGTCGAGGCCGGATGGCAGCGGCGCCAGCGAGTCGGCGCGGGCAACGACGTATTCGCTATAGGCGCCGGTGCGGCTGAAGATCATGCCGAAAACCTCGTCGCCAGGCCGGAATCCGGTGACATCCGGGCCGATCTCGGTCACTGTGCCGGACACGTCGAATCCGAGCGTGAACGGCGGCGGACCCAAATGGGTCACCTGCCCGGACCGCAACTTCCAGTCCACTGGATTGACCGCGGTCGCCCGTAGGCGCACCACCACCTCCCCCGGCCGCGGCGACGGACGCGGCACCTCGATGGTTCGCAGCACCTCCGGACCACCCAGGCTGCGCTGAGCGATGGCCTTCATGAGCGTCACGGCTGCTCCGATCCGTTTTCTGGTGCGGTGCGGGGTTCGACTTCGTCGAGGAATCTCTCGACCAGCGCGATCGATTCGGCATGACCGGTGTAGGTGCCGAAGGTCTCCTCGAGATGCGCCATCCGCGGGATCGCGGACATCAGGAACAGCAGCGCCGCGGGTGGGATCTCGGTGCCGGACAGGCGATATCGCCACACCGTCCGCTCGAGGATCGCGAGCAGAGTCTGCCGGACGCGCTCACCACCCGCACCGATCACCGGACCGATGCCCTTGCGATGGTTGGCCAGCGCCATGAATTCCAGCAGCATTGCCGTGCCGCCCTTATCGTTCGCGTACTCCCAGATCTCCCGCAGGGGCCGGCCGGATTCGCCGACCGCGGCCAGACGATCCACCGTGTGGTCTGTCCACCGAGTCAGGACCGCGATGAACAACTCCTCCGGCGTCGGGAAGTAGTACTGCACCAGCCCCGGCGCCACAGTGGCCCGGCTCGCGACGCCCCGATAGGTCACGGCCACATAGCCGTGGTCGAGCATGAGCTCGCCGGCCGCCCGCACGATCTCCGTACGGGTCTGCGAGCTCCGCGAGCCCACTCCCCGCTGCGTAGCCATCACACCTCCACCGGCACCGAGCATCTCTACGAGAGAATCTACCTCTCATTTGTGAAATATTCTATTCTTGTACGACTGAACAACAAGGAAGGACCATCGTGACTGCCACCATCCACGCAGCGAAACCGTGCGGCGCCGAGATCATCGGAGGCGGATTGCCGCACCACGCCGTCACGATCGAGCCGACCTCGCGGCGACTCGTGCACCGCACCCTCGCCCGCATCGAAGCGGTCGTCTGACATGGGAGCGGAATCCGAGATCGCGGACCTGCGGCGGCGCATCCGCTACCTCGAAGACCGGACGGAAATCCTCGACTGCATCGCCCGCCACGCCCGCGGCTGCGATCGACACGACGCCGAGCTACTCGGCAGCACCTACCACCCCGACGCCATCGACGAACACGGCAACACCACCAACACCGGCATCGACTACGCGGGCTGGGCCAACGCCGTCCACGCCGCCACCTCACAGACGCACACCCACAACATCACCACCCACACCTGCGACATCGACGGCGACGTCGCACACTGCGAAAGTTATTCCGTCGTCGTCTTACTCGGCGTCGACGGCCGCACCGCGCAACTCGTCAGCGGCCGCTACCTCGACCGGCTAGAACGCCGAAACGGTCACTGGCGCATCGCATTACGACGCTCCACCGTCGAGGTCATGTGCACCGCCGACGCCAGGGTGCTGCAATCACCGTTCTTCACCGATCAGGGCTACCTCCAGGGCACCCGCGACACCACCGACCCCTCCTACCGAACCGTGTCTTGACAGCACGCAAACGGCGGCGGAGCATGGAAACTATGGAAACCGAAGTAGTTTCCTCAGTTTCCGACAGACGCCGTGCCGAGGCGATCGTCGACGCGGCCAGTCGACTGTTCCTCGCGCCGGGCACCGGGCGGGTGAGCATGGACGAGCTCGCCCGTGAGCTCGGGATGAGCAAGAAGACGATCTATCGCCACTTCCCGGACAAGCACAGCCTGATGACCGCGGTGCTGGACCGGCAGTTCGCGGCAGTGGAGCGCACGCTCGTAACGGCGGCCGAGGATACCGAAGGCAAGCCGTTCGGCGCGCAAGTGCAGCGGTTCCTGCTCGCGGCTTGCAGCGAGCTCGGGCGGATCGGCGCCTCCCAACTGGCCACCGGAAGGGGCGATGCGGTGCTGCGCCGACACGTGGAACAGCGGATCGACGCGGTGGTCTACCAGCGGCTCGACGAGCTGTTCCGGGATGGGCACCGGCGGGGACTGCTGTCGGCGCCGCCGGAACTGCTGGGCGAGATCACCCGCGGCGCGGTGGAGCGGCTGCTGAACTCGCAGTTACCACGCGAACTCGACTGCAGTGCGGCCGATCTGCTGCGGACGACCGTCGACACAGTGCTCTACGGGGCTATCCGCCCCGGGATCGAACAGGCGAAAGACTCGTGACAGAGGCCGACTTCTACTGGAAGGACATCTCATGAAAATCGCAGTCATCGGCACCGGACTCATCGGCTCCCAGGTGGTACAGAAGCTCACCGCGGCCGGACACGACGCAACCGGACACTCGCGCTCGACCGGGATCGACCTCCTCACCGGCGACGGACTCGATGAAGCGCTGCGCGGCGCCGAGGTCGTCGTCGACGTGGCCAATTCGCCGACCTTCGACGAGGCCTCCCTCGACTTCTTCCGCACCACGGTGCCCCATCTCTTGGCCGCCGCGCAGGCCGCAGGTGTCCGGCACATCGTGACGCTGTCGATCGTCGGCGTCGACCAGGTGCCCGACCTCGTCTACTACCGGGCCAAGACCCTGCAGGAGGACCTGGTCGAGGCCGGCCCGATCCCGTACTCGATCGTGCGCGCGACGCAGTTCATGGAATTCGTGGTGGCGTCGCTGGACTGGACCACCGACGGTGATATCGTGCGCCTGCCTGCCACTCCGATTCAGCCCATCAGCTCCGCCGAGGTCGCGGCCGCTGTCGCCGAGGTCGCCGCAGGTGCTCCGCTGCGGGGCACACGCAATATCGGCGGCCCCGAAGTCTTCCCGCTCGACGAACTGGGCCGCATCACACTGGAGGTGACCGGCGACGACCGCCGCGTCGTCACCGACGAGACGGCCGGCCTGTTCGCCGCGGTCAAAGGCGATGTGCTCACCGCACCCGAAGGTGCCCACCTCGCCCCCACGCACTTCCGGGACTGGCTGCGGTCACGCTGACCCGACGAACTCTTCGGAGGCAGACATGACGAACGTTCGCCGCATCGAACCAGCCGAGCAGTCCGCAGCGTAGCCGTCGGAGGGGCTGGCGAGGCACGAGCTCCGAATTGTCCTGCTCAACCCTGACCGATGTCGCGGGGGCTGGCGTCGAAGCGCTGACGGAAGGCTGTGCTGAAGGCGGTTCGACCGGTCGGCGTGCCATGTGAAGACCGGAATTCGTCCCCACCGGAAAACGGGTACCGGGCGCGCGCCCGGTACCCGTTATTTGTTCATCGGTTCAGTTGAAACGCGCCGAGAGGATCGGCACGTCGGCATTGCGGAGGTCGCCCGCGAGGCACGCCCCCGCCATTGCCATGGCATTGCCGATCGGACCTTGTTCGACCACCAGATGGCCACCCGCGCCGGGGCCATCGGTAATGGTCACCGTGTTGGACATCGACCTGGCGACACCGCCCGGCACATGCCACGGCCCGCTGATCCGGCTGACCGCGCCGTTGGACCAGTTGACCTTGCCGTCGACCTGACCGTCGGCACCGTTGCAGCTACCGGTTCCACTGAAGGTGCCGCTGACCGTCGCCTCGGACGCGGGTGCGCCCGTGCAACCGGTGAGATTGCCGTTCCAGGTGGCCGTGGTCGGCGCGACCGACATCCCGAGCGGGCTTGTGTTGTAACTGAATTGGCCGCCGGAGCAGCCGCCGGTAATCGGATCGGCCGCGGCCTGCTGGGCGCCGACCAATGCGGCGGCGAGTGCGGCGACTGCGATCGAAGCTGTGGCGATCTTCCGGGAAATTGCCATGACGAATACCTTCTCCTTTTGATCGAACTGATCTGATGGAGCAGCTGACGACAAGCAAACGCGAAGATAGTAGACGGCGCGTGCGACGCAGGCTAATCAGCCCACACGCATTCCCCGGGATATGCACGTCGGGCATAGGTATTGTTCGGGTTGACGGTGATAACGTCACACGCCCGCACAAGTTCTTCCGGTCGATCGTCCAAATGCGCGAGATTCGGCATGATCACCGCTTCCGCGTCCGTCTTGCGGATGACCTCGCGCAATGCCGCGAGAATATGCGTACCCGCGCCCTCCAGCCGCACGATCTCGGCGAGGTCATATCCGTATCGCGTTGCCAGCTTGCGGATCTGGGCAATGTCCCAGTCCATCGCATCGCCCGACACGTCTTGACGAAGGTATCCGATCGCGGTCGGCGTCGGCCTCATCGACTTGCCTCGTTCCGTCGTGTACCAGATCTTCTGATGCTCGATCCATACAGGTCGGGTGCAGCTACCGTCGTTGGCGCCCCGCCACCGCGCACTGTCGCAGCAAATACAACGCAACCGTAGCAATTTCCCCCGCCGAATACAACAGGAACGTATGTTCTCGACGCCGAAAGTCGTGCGGTCGAACCGATTCCACATAAGTTACAAGATCTGCCACTATGAACCGGTGGAGGTGAGGCGGTAGTGGCGACATCGCGAACCGCGTCGAACCGACCGAAGCGGCGCTATGCACCGCGCCTACCGCCCGAACAACGGCGCGTCCAGGTGCTCGATGCCGCCTTCGCAGTGCTGCACCACACCGAATTGCCGGAACTGAGCATGGAGGCGGTGGCCCAGGAGGCCGGCGTCGGAAAGCCAGTTCTATACACCGTTTTCCGCACGCGCGCGGAGTTGGTCGCCGCGCTGCTGGAACGCGAGCGCGAGCGCGGATTGGACCAGGTCGTCGCGGCCATGCCGACCGATCTGATCGGCTCCGATCCCGTCGTGGCCGCCTCGGCGACCGTGGAGGCATTCGTCGGTATGACCCTGGAGAATCCCACCCGGTGGCGGCTGATTCTCGCCACCCCGGGCGGGGCTCCCAGGGAATACCGTGAGGCACTACGCAATTCGCGCGCCATCATTCTCGACCACGCCGAGGCATTGGTGCGCATGGGCTTGGCGCTCGAACCCCGCTGGGCGGGTGTGGATGCCGCGCTGCTCGCCAATTCGCTGCTGACCGTTGCCAAGATGCTCGGCAGACTGGCGGTCAGCGATCCCGTGCACTATCCACCGGAACGCCTGCAGGGGCTTTCCGCGCACCCTCGTCCGTTTGGTGATGGGCTTGCCTCCCGAATAGTTCAGCGACCGGCGACCTTGGCCAGGTGTTCCGGATAGCGCGCACCGGCGAACGCGGTGGCGGGGGCAGCGGCATCGATGCGGGCGAGATCGTCTGCGGTCAGCGTGATCTCGGCGGCGGCGACATTCTCCTCGAGGTAGGCCCGACGCTTGGTGCCCGGAATCGGAACCACATCGTCGCCGCGGCTCTGCACCCAGGCGAGCGCCAATTGTCCTGCGGTAATGCCCTTTTCGGCGGCCAGCTCGCGCAGCGCCGCGACGATGGCGAGATTGCTGTCGAGGTTGTCCCCGGCGAATCGCGGTAGACGGCGGCGCAAATCGTCAGCGGGCAGATCGGCGGTGGAGGTGATCGCGCCGGTCAGGAAACCGCGGCCCAGCGGCGAGAAAGGCACGATGCCGATGCCGAGCTCACGACAGGTCGGCAGCACCTCGGCCTCGATATCCCTTGTCCACAGCGACCATTCACTCTGCAGGGCGGTCACCGGATGGACCGCGTGCGCGCCGCGGATGGTCGCCGCCGACGCCTCCGAAATGCCGAGGTAGCGCACCTTGCCTGCCTGCACCAGCTCGGACAGCGCGCCCCAGGTCTCCTCGATGGGGACATTCGGATCGACGCGATGCTGGTAGTAGAGGTCGATGTGGTCGACACCGAGCCGGGCCAGCGAAGCGTCACAGCTCTGCTTGACGTATGCGGCGTCGCCACGGGCGCCCATGCTCCCGTCCTCGCCCCACACGATGCCGAATTTGGTCGCCAGCACCACCCGATCGCGGCGGTCGGCGATGGCTTTGCCGACCAGGCGCTCGTTGGTCTCCGGGCCGTAAACATTTGCGGTGTCGAGCAGCGTCACGCCCAGATCCAGCGCACGGTGGATGGTGGCGATGGATTCGTCGTCGTTATCGCGCACGCCGTAGGCCTGGCTCATACCCATGCAGCCCAGACCCTGTGCACCAACGGTCAACTGGCCGAGTTTCCTGGTCGGAATCATGCGGGGCTCTCCTCCTTGGTCGACGATCTCGTCATCGACGCTACGACCTGGAGAGCGCTCCAAGTCAAGAGGTTCGGTCAGTTCGCGAATGCGCCCATGACGACCGGCGCGACGAACTGCTCCAGCATGACCCGCTCATCGGCCTCGTCACGACCGGGCGCGGTGAGCAGCGACATGATGATACGAGCCAACCAGCCGGCCAGCCGGGAGCGGTCCGGATCGGCCGTCGACGGCAGCAGCCCGGCCGCTATGGCCTCGATGACCTCGGAGGATTGACCGATTTCATTGGCAATGCCCGCGTCGCCCGCGGTGAACCACGCGATCAGAGTCGGGTCGGCACGGACCTCGCGCAGCGATGCGAGCATGACCGCGACGATGCGCTCACCCGGATCGGTGATCTCGCGAGTTCGCTCGGCGACCGCCGCGCCGACCCGACGAGCTTCGCGGTGCACGAACGCGATTCGCAACGCTTGGCGGTTCGGGAAATATCGATACAAGGTGGCGCGCGAGCAACCCGCAGCCTTCGCGACATCGCCCATCCCGGTATTCGTGACCCCGCGCTCGACGAACAACTGCGCGGCCGCATCGAGAATTTGCTCGGCCGCGATATCGGCGCGCTTGGGGCGCAACCAATCTCCGGTCATGCGGTCACCCGGAACGGCACACGATCCGGCCAGCGCACATAACTGCCGGGGGCATAACGCACACGGTCGATGTCCACGACGAAATCCGGGCAGCGCGCAAGCAGTTCCTCCAGCGCGACGCACGCGACCATGCGTGCCGCGGCCGCGCCGAGACAATGATGGTTGCCGTGGCTGAAGGTCAGGATCTGTTTGGGCCGCCGTCGTACATCGAGTTCGCTTGCATTGGATCCGAATTCGCGTTCGTCCCGGTTCGCCGAGGCATACAGCAGCAGCACGCGACGTCCGGCCGGGATGGTGGTGCCGTGAATCGCTACGTCGCGCAGCATGGTTCGCGCCAAACCCTGCACCGGCGAGGTGAGCCGCAAGAACTCCTCGACCGCATCCGGGATGAGCGCCGGATTCTCGATCAGCAGCCGCCGCTGATCCGGACGCTCGGTCAGCAATTGCACAGCACCGCCGAGATTGCCTGTGGTGGTGTCGTTTCCGCCGGTGATCATGGTGAAGGCGAAGCCGAGAATCGAGATTATGCCCGCATAGTCGCCATCAGCGCCGAGGCCGGAAGCCACCAGATGCGAGATCGTATCGTCGGCGGGTTCGGCGCGGCGGCGTTCGATCAAATGGGTGAAGTACTGCATCAATTCGCCGATGGCCTCCTGGGCATCGAGCGGACTGCCGCCCGCTGAGGCGGTCATGATGAGATCGGTCCACTCGTCGAATTTCGGCCGATCCGGTTCCGGCACACCGAGATAATGCGCGACCACCATGCTCGGCAGCGGCTTGAAGAGTTCGACGACGATATCGCCCTCCCCCGCCGCCCGCAGCCGCTCCAACCGCTCGACGACGAACGCGCGCACCTGCGGTTCGACCGAACGCACCTGCCGCGGTGTGAAGCCTTTCATGACCTGTCTGCGGAAGGTGGTGTGATCCGGCGGATCGGTGAAGACGAACGGTCGCGGTTCGGGCAGCCCGATCTCGCCGAGGTCGTGGTAGTCGACGGTCAGACCGCCCGCCGACGAGAAGGTCGCGACGTCCCGCGCCGCCGCATACACATCCGAATAGCGGGACAGGACGTAGTAGTCGGTCGCCGGATCATCCTGGGGCACAACGTGATGCACGGGGTCGTGCGCGCGCAGTTCGGCATACATCGGCCACGGGTCGCGCCAGGTCTCCGCGGATCTCAATTCGAAATGCGGTCGGTGAGACAACTCTGTCGTCATGATCCGAGCGTAAGACAAATTGCTACAACTGTCTAGAACGCGTTCTACATCGGATCAGCGGGAATCCTGCGCCACTTCGAACCACTTATAGGTCATCGTTCACTCGAAGATTGCCAGACTTCGGGGCAGTTCCCGGGCCGTTGCCCGGCGGTACCGTAGAAGCTGGGCCGAAACGCGGGGAGGCAACGATGGTGCAGTGGGACCGGCCGCCCAGGATGAAGACACCGGATGCGCAAGCGCCGTGGAACGAGATCGTGCCACAGCTGTGGATGGGTGGGCATCATTACGGAAACGTCGAAGGTGCGCGGGTGCCCGCGATCGTCGGGATCGAATTCGATGTGGTGATCAGCCTGTTCCAGGCCGAGGGGCACGGGCCGGGACCCGATGTCGAACACCATCACCTCGCGATTCCGGACGCAGAGTTGCACGCCGAGCAGTTGGCGGCGGCGCGCGAATTGGCCAGGATCGCCGCAGCGGCGGTTCGTGCCGAACGCAGCGTCATGGTGCGCTGCCAGTACGGATACAACCGTTCGGGTTTGGTTGTCGCGCAGACGCTGCTGGATCTCGGGTATTCGGTCGATGACGCCATCGACCTGATTCGGCAGCGGCGTTCCCGCTACGCGCTGAACAACGAGTTCTTCGTGAAGTATCTGATGATCGGCCTAGACCGAACCTGAAATACCAAGTGCCCCAACCTAACGGTCGGGGCACTGCGGTTTCCGCAACAGATGCGCATCAACGCGGCGCGTTGACCGGATCGGCAACGGTCGGGTGCATGCCTTCGCGATGCGCGCGGCGCGCATCCTCGAAGAACTCCCGCGAGAACATTGCCGACAGCACGGCGATACCCGCACGGTGCACCCGGAATTCGCTGCGGTTGCTGGTGCCGGTGAGCCGGATGACGCGACCCGCGGCATCCTGCGGCCGTGCGAAATCCTTCACCCGGCCGCGGCCGGTCCAGTGCAGTTCGGTCTGGTCGATGACGGCGTCGTCCGGGACGAGCAGTTTCACCATGGCGTGGTCGAGATCAGCGTGGACAACGATCTCCCCGCTGATCTGCGGCGAACGCAGGTCGATCACCACGCTGCCGTAGCGGGCGGTGATTTCGAAGGTGCTGGCATCGGTCCAGTTGCCGAGGCGCTTGGTGGTCTCGTGGTCGACATGAATGCGGGCGGCGGTCTTGGCGGTCATTTTTCGATCCTTTCGGGCGGCTTCTGCTGGTGAATCAATAGTGGCACACAAACTAGTTTCTTTGCAACTAGTTTGTGAGAACCTAGTTGTCGGGACACCACTAGAATGGTCGACATGACGGCATCGACGCAGTTCAAGCGCTCTCCCCTGGCGATGGCGCTGCTCGGCATCCTGCATCTGGAACCGATGCACCCCTATGCGATCCAGCGGCGGATCAAGGAGTGGGGCAAGGACAAGGTCGTCAATGTCGCCCAGCGCGCCGCGCTGTACAAGACGATCGGCAGGCTGCAGGAGGCCGGACTGGTCACGGTCCGCGAAACCGGCCGCGATCAGCAATATCCGGAGCGAACCGTCTACGAGATCACCGATGCGGGCCGCGCTGCCTGCGCGACTTGGCTCGCGGAGATGATCGGCGAACCTCGCAACGAATACCCGGAATTCCCTGCGGCGCTCTCGTTCCTGATGCTGCTCGGACCCGAAGGTGCTCGCACGGAATTGGAGCGGCGGGCAAAGTCGGTGCGCGCCAAGCTCGCCGAGATGGATGCCGATGCGAACCAGGCCGCCGCGATGCAGCTGCCCAGGGTGGTGATGCTGGAGGACGAGTACCAGCGCACGGTCACCGAGGCCGAATTGCGTTGGCTCGACGCCGTTATCGCCGATCTGGCCGCGGGCACCCTCACCTGGTCCAGGGAATCCCTTCTGCCGCACCAGTAGCCGTAACCCACATCATCGGACAACTTCGGCATATGACGCGCGAGATGGCGCGTTCGGGGCGACGATGTATTGCGTGGCAGGACAATTCGTTCCGGTCCCCGACTGGTTCGCATGGCAGAACCAGGATTGCGGGATCGCGATCGCGGATATCGATGGTGACGGCGCCCTGGATGTCGTCGCACTCATGGTGGACAATCCGGCTGGTCAGAACACCGCGTCATATCGGGTGGGCATGGGGCTGCCCCCGACGGCTCGGCGAAGAGTTGGGGACCGTGGCTGCCGGTGCCGGATTGGTACGGCTGGGAGAACCAAGGCGCGGGCATCGCGATCGGCGATCTGAGCGGCAACGGCCGACCCGATCTCGTGGTGTTCGTCGTGGACAATCCACCCGGCCAGAACCAGGGCTGCTACCGGATCGGGCGCGATCTGGCCGAGGACGGCACGGTGACCGGCGGCTGGACGCCATGGATCACAGTGCCGGATTGGTACGGCTGGGAGAACCAGGGTGCCGATATCTGCCTCACGTCCGTCGATGGGCAGCTCACCCTGGTCGTTTTGGCGGTCGACAATCCGCCGGGCCAGAACAGCGGACAGTTCCGGTTGGCCAAGGGACTGACCGCGGACGGCACGGTCGGCGAATGGACGCCATGGGTGGCGGTGCCCGACTGGTACGGCTGGGAGAACCAGGGCGCGGGCATCACGGCCGCGGATCTGGACGGCGACGGCAGGCCGGAACTGATCGTCTTCGCGGTGGACAACCCCGAAGGTGTGAATGCCGGTGTGTACACCATCGGCTGGGGCCTGGAAGGTTCCGGGCACGCGGTCGACGGCTGGAGCGGGTGGACCGAGACCGACTGGGGATTCGCCGAAAACCAAGGCGCGGCACTGGCTTTACTGCCGCACGACGGCACACCTCCGGAACTGGTGGTCTTCACCATCGACGCACCGGATGGCGTCAATGTCGGTTATGTGCGCGTGCTCGAACTGGAGACAGATCTGACGCACGCACCGCATATGGGCTTGTGGCGCATTCTCGATTTCGGCACCGAGATCAACCCCGTACATGCCGCCTTACTGCACACCGGTGACGTGCTGTTCTTCGCCGGTTCCGGTAACGATCCGGACCGCCACGACGCCCACGAATTCCGCACGCGCGTCTGGCATTACCCGCGCCCCGGTCTGAGCGCACCCGGAACCCCGATCGATATGTTCTGCGTCGGACACGCGGTCCTGCCGGACGGCAGGCTGCTCGCGGCGGGCGGCACCGAACGCTACGACCCGTTCTACGGACTGAAGGACGCACTGATCTTCGATCCGGCGACGCTGACCTGGAATACCAAGCCGAATATGGCTTTCGGCCGCTGGTACCCGTCGCTGGCACCGCTGCCGAACGGCAATATCGTCGCGGTGTCGGGTCTGGGTGCCGATAACTTCCTATCCGTTATTCCGGAACTATTCGACGCGGGCACCGAAACCTGGTCCCAGCTGCCATCTCCCGGTCCGATCCCGATGTACGGGCATCTCGTGCTACTCGCCGACGGCAGGTTGTTCTACACCGGCGGCCAGTACGGTGCGAACAACGGCATGCGGCCGTCGATTTGGGATCCAGCGACCGGCACAACTGTCGAGGTGCCCGGTCTCACCGATCCGGGTTCACGCAATCAGTCGGCGAGCGTGCTGCTGCCGCCCGCGCAGCAGCAGCGGGTCATGATTCTCGGCGGCGGCGGATACGATATGCACAGTCCCGCACCGGCTTTGGCCGATACCAGGATCGTCGAACTGACCTCGGCGACACCGGAATACCAACCGGCCCCGCCGATGGATCATGCCAGGATGCATCTGAGCGCGGTCCTGCTCCCGGATCGAACCGTGCTGGCCACCGGTGGTTCCGGTATGGAGGAGATGGCGCACGACGCGCCGCCGCACGCCGAGATCTTCGATCCGGCGATGGGCACCTGGATGCACACCGCGCCCTGCCGGGTGCCGCGGCTGTACCACTCCGTCGCACTGCTCACCCCCGACGGCAAGGTGATCACCGCCGGCTCGAATCCGGCGCGCAAGACCGAGGAATTGCGCATCGAAACCTATTGGCCGCCTTATCTTTTCCAAGGCGAGCGCCCGCAGCTCACGCTCACGACGGACACTGTCGCCCACGGCGCGACCGTTACCGCGACTACCACTGCGGCCGTGCGCGAGGTGAATCTCGTCCGACCAGGGGCGTGCACCCACTCCTCCGATAACGAGCAACGCCTGATCGATCTCGAATTCACCAGCGCCGCAGCAGATTCCGTGACGATCACACTGCCGTCGAATCCGGCACTCGCGCCGCCGGGCTGGTATCTGGTGTTCGTCGTGAACGACCAGGGCGTGCCG
Source organism: Nocardia sp. NPDC102475 (assembly GCF_055584605.1). Lineage (NCBI taxonomy): Bacteria > Bacillati > Actinomycetota > Actinomycetes > Mycobacteriales > Nocardiaceae > Nocardia > Nocardia sp. NPDC102475. Next base: position 175,535 of record NZ_JBVJLS010000008.1, read on the forward strand.
TCGATCGGACAGTGGCTGCACCTGGGCTGATTGTGACCGATCACAGTCCCGGACCGCCTGCCCGGCCCGTAAGGTACCGATCATGGTTCCCACCGAGATATCCGAGCTGGTCGAGTCGGTCGTGGAGTCGTATCTGCTCGACGGACGGCGCCGCTATAACCGGACCCAGGTCGCCGAAGAATCCGGGACGACCACCGACCTGACCAAGCGACTGTGGATGGCACTCGGCTTCCCGGCCGGTCTCGACGATGCCGCCGTCGACTACGCCGACGCCGATATCGCAGCGGTGCGCAATTTCCGCGCGCTCAATGTGCTCGCCTCGGCGGACTCCCGTCAGCAAGCCGCGTCCGCACGCACCCTCGGTCAGGGCATGGCACGACTGGCCGAATGGCAGGTCGATGTGGTGCTCGCCGAAATCAGCGCTCGGATGGCGGCGGCCGCGCCCGGCACCGATCCGGCCGAAATCGCGCGCGACGCCACCGAGGCGGCCATCTCCACGCTCGAACAGCTCAATACCTACGCGTGGCGCCGCCACCTCGCCGCAGCCCTGGCCCGTTCCCTCGATCCGGGCACCACGGCGGGCGAGTCGGTGCGCGAGCTGGCGGTCGGCTTCGCCGATATGGTCGGCTACACCCGGCTCACCAGGCATCTGCACCCCGACGAACTCTCCATGCTGCTGGAGGCATTCGAATCCACCACCACCGCCGCGATCACCGAGAACGGCGGCTGGGTGATCAAGAATGTCGGCGACGAGGTTATGTTCGCGGCCGAGGATCCAACGGATGCGGCCCGCATCGCGCTGGCCATCCAGGAGAGCACGATGATGGTCGGCGGCACGCCGGAACTGCGGGTCGCCGTGGCATACGGGCCGGTGCTGCAACGCTTCGGCGACCTGTACGGCTCGGTGGTCAATATCGCCTCCCGGCTCACCGGCGTCGCCCGCCCCGGCACCGTTCTCGTCGATGACGATGCCGCCGCGGCCCTGGACGGCAATCCGGAGTTCGATATCCGCAATCTGCGCAGCGTGCGCGTCCGTGGCTTCAACCGCCTGCGGCCCCACACCCTGCGGCGCAACGGCAAGTACAGATAGCGCACGCGACCTGAGCTCGCCGCCTGCGTCTCCGCCCGCTGCCCCGCAACGGCAAACACCGGTGGCGCACGACCTAGGCTCGCCGCCTGCGTCCCCACACGGCGCCAAAGGCGAATACCGGTAGCGCACGACCCGAACTCGCCACCTACGCCTCCACACGCTGCCCCGCAAAGGCAAACACCGGTAGCGCACGACCCGAGCTCACCACCTACGCCTCCACACGCTGCCCCGCAAAGGCAAACACCAGTAGCGCACGACCCGAGCTCACCACCTACGCCTCCACACGCTGCCCCGCAACGGCAAACACCAGTAGCGCACGACCTAAGCTCGCCACCTGCGCCTCCGCACGCTGCCCCGCAACGGCAAACACCGGTAGCGCACGACCTAGGCTCGCCACCTACGCCTCCGCCCGCTGCGCCGCAAAGGCAAACACCGGTGGCGAACGACCTAAGCTCGTCCGGTGGAGTTCGAGTGGGCCGAGTTGCGGAAGAGCTGCGTTATCGAGGAGGACGCGGCGGTGCTGGCGCTGAACAAGCCCGCCGGGATTTCGGTAACCGGGGAGCGGCACGACAGCGATATTGTCGAGGCGGCGGCCGCGGTGGGGGAAACGCTGTATCCGGTGCATCGGATCGACAAGGTGACCTCCGGGCTCGTGCTGCTGGCCAAGGAGCTGGGCGCGCACGGGCAGCTGACCAGGCAGTTCAACAAACAGACGGCCGAGAAGGCGTATCTGGCGATCGTCGAATCGACCGGCCTGCCCGATCACGGCGTCATCGAACTGCCGCTCAGTGTCGGCCGCAAGAACCGGGTGCGAATCGCCGCGCCCCGCGAATCCATTCGCGCGCAGGCCGGTCGCTGGTTCGTCGATGACGCGGATCTCTTGGCCACCAAGAACTATCCGTCGACAACCCAGTTCACCACGGTCCTGCGCACGGACACCCACACGGTGCTCGCAGTGCGCCCGATCACCGGCCGCCGCCACCAGATCCGCGTACACCTGGCCTGGATCGGACACCCCATCGTCGGCGACCCCCTATTCGACAGATCCGCCCGTTACGACCGCACCTACCTCCACTCCTGGCAACTCGCCCTCGCCGCCCCCTGGCGCACACCCCCAACCCTCACCCTCCAAGCAACCCCAACCCTCGACTTCTGGCACCCCCTCCACCCCACCCCCGACCCCGCCGCCCTCCTCCAACACGCCGACAACCTCCTGCGCACCGCCCAATCACCGCTCCCCCCAACCGATTAGCCCTCACCCGACCCAAACGCCGCACATGGAATGACCAGGCGATGCTGATGCAGCACCCCAAAATCGCGCGCGGCGACAACCAGAGCCGATGTGGCACAGCAGCCACGCGGACCAGCTCTCTCCGGGCCACCCCAACCCTGCTCACTTTCTCGCGCGCCGCGCACGGAATGACTGGCAATCCCAGGTACGGCACCAAAATCGCGCAAATTTCGGCGCTCGTCGACGGGGATACCGCACTCGAGATCGGGCACGCCTTGTGCCCGATGCGGATCGGGCCGTCGGCGAGGTCTCCGGCGTGGGCAAGGGCAAACACACCCGATTCCCGTGCGTGATTCAGCCTGCCGCGCATGGAATATTCCGTGCGCGTCGGGCTGGAACGTGCGCGGCGGTGTGGCCGCGTGGGTGGCGTCTTCTGCGCGCACTTCCCTCGGCATTTCCGCTCTGGGCGCCGCCGATGTGTCGCGGCTGTCGTGAGAAGGGATCTACGCGTGGCGGCATCACCAGGGCGGGCAGAGGAGACGTTGCCCACGGGCTCACCGCCGCACACTCCACGCACGGAATGACCAGAGAACTCCATGCGCGGCAAGATGATTAGTGCGCGGTGATCACGCTCGAGCGACACTACTCGGGCCAGCTCGGGGATCGCCCGAGGATGGCGACGATCTCGTCGAGCACGGAGCCACCGGCCCAGTTGATGACCGGTCCGAAGGCGGAGCCAGGGGCCAGCCGGGCCGGGCCGCCGGGGACGACTTCGGCCACCGATAGTGCAACGGCAAGCAGGTCGTCGTCGAAATGCACTGTGCGGCCGAGGGTTCGGGCGACGTCCCAGGAGTGCACGACGTAGTCGATGAAGTGGAAGCTGACCGCCTCGGCTCCGGAGAATTCGAAGGCGCTGGTGATCTCCGGCAGCGGGAAAGTCCGGTCGAGCACGCCATCCTCGGCGAAGGACGCCAGTACATGTTCGGCGGCGGCACGGTAGTCCGCGACCGGGTCATCGCCCAGCGGACGCAGCCGCCACAGCGACAAGTCGCCCTCGCCGCGGGAGGCGGCCGCGAAACCGTAGTGCTGGGTGATCATGTGCGCCAGCAACCCGTGCAGCGTCCAGCCCGCGCACGGCGTCGGCTTGGCCAGATCTGCGGCGGTCAGCTGGGAAACAACTTCGATGCTGGTGCGCACGGCCTGGGCATTGAGAGCAATCAAATCGACCTGCGTCCCCAGTGATTTGAGGGCCTGCAGCCCGGGGGCGGTGTCGGAATCGGTGGTCATCGCTGTCCTCTCGTCATAACCAAATTGATAAGCATTTGCTTATCGTAAGCTCATGCTTACCATAAGCCAAGCGGTATTTTCTACCCATGCCGGAGAAGCGCCCCGACCTCGCCGCGATGATCGCGCCGCTCGGCCGCGCCCTCGCCATGGCGGAACTGCCCATACTCGAGCGGCACGGCCTGACCATGTGGGGCTATGTGGTCCTGCTCGGACTCGGCGACGAACCCGTCTACACCCAGGCCGCGCTGGCCAAGAAGATCCGCGCGGACAAGACGCGCATCATCGGCACACTCGACGAACTCCAGCAGCGCGGCCTCATCCGGCGCGACCTCGATCCGGCCGACCGGCGCGCACGCCTGATTTCGCTCACCCCGGCCGGTCGGGCCACCCGCGACCAGGCACAACGCGATATCCAGGAGCAGGAGAACCGCCTGCTGGCCCAGCTCCCCGCCGCCGATCGCAAATCGTTCCTGCGGTCACTGCAGACACTGTGGGCATCGGTCGTCGACCCGTCGAGCTGACCCGGTGTGCGCGCGACCACTTCCGACCTCGCGGCCTTCTACCGGTGGTCAGCCTCATGGCGACGCGTAACTCGCAGGTCATCTAGCCTGTAGACGTGCCGGGACACGATGCCGGCACCCTCTGACGCAATGGAGCGATCCCCCAGAGAAAGCGAACGCCGATGATCCTGGTGGCTCAGGTCAGCGATACCCATTTCGATCTCGGCACCCGCAATGCCGAACGCGTCGAGCGGGTGATGGCCTATCTCGCCGAGCTGCGACGCAGGCCCGATGCCATTCTGGTGACCGGCGATATCACCGATTCGGGTCAGCCCGAGCAATACGCCGAGGCGCGCGTCGCACTCGATGCCGATATCCCCGTCTACGCCCTGCCCGGTAATCACGACGACCGCGCCGCCTTCCGCACGATCCTGCTCGGCGAATCCGCGTCGACCGCGCCGATCAACCACGCACACCGAATCGGCGAGTCAACCGTGGTCCTGCTGGATTCGAGCGTCCCCGGCGAATCCGGCGGCCAGCTCACCGAGGAAACCTACGACTGGCTGCGCGGCACACTCGCCGCCGCACCCGCCGACGCGCCCATTCTCCTTGCGCTGCACCATCCGCCCGCACATCTGTTCAGTCCGGTCATCGATGAGATCTCGCTGGCCGAGCCCGAGAAACTGGCCGAGGTGGTCGCCGCCGACGCACGCATTGTCGGCGTGATCACCGGACATGCGCATTCCGCCGCGACGACCACCTTCGCGGGCCGCCCGCTACTGATCTCCCCGAGCACCGCCTCTGTCCTCGGCGGGGAGTGGGAACTCGAACTCCCCCATCACGTGATGGACTACGCGCCGGATCCGGCTATCGCCCTGCACGTGATCGATGAAAATCAACGCATCACAACGCATTTCCGCAGCATTGCGATGGGCGGCCGGATCGGCGTGCAGCCGAATTAGCGGCGCACCGCCCGTTCGCGGCGGTAGGCCGCCGGTGTCGCGCCGGTCCAGCGCTTGAAGGCGTAGATGAAGGTGGAGGATTCGGCGTAGCCGAGCCGGATGGCCACATCGCTCACCGAAAGCGGTGTGGCGGTGAGCATTTCCTCGGCAAGTGCGCGGCGCACCTCGTCCAGCAGTGCACGGTAGCTGGTACCCGCGGCATCGAGGTGACGACGCAGGGTGCGAGTGCTCATATTGAGATCGCTTGCGACGGAGTCGATTCCGCGCGGGGCGGCGAATCCGTCGGCACCGCCGGGCACCAGGAGTTCGCGTACCTCGGCCGCGATACCGGTGCGGGCTCGGCGTCGATCCACCAGATCCCGGCATTGCGCGAGGCACATGGCCCAGGTGTGCTCATTCGCCTGCGGCAGTGGCTGCTCCAGCATTGCCGGATCGATAGTGAACAGATTGTGCGGCCGTCCGAAACGCGGCTGCACATGAGTGACCTCCATAATCCGATCGACGTATGTCGGCTCAGGAAAACGGAATTCGGCCCTGGTCAGCGGCAGCTGTTTACCGATCAGATCGCTCATGACCTGATGCATGGCGGTCACATCGCGCTCGACCAGGAACTGGCGCACATCGGCCGGAATCGATTCGTCGTGCACCCAGGCGATGAATTCGCCCTTTCCCCATTCCGCGACGGGCAGGCAGAAGGTGAAACTCAGCTCCAGATAGCGCAGCGCGAACGAGATCGCCTCACCGAGCGTCGGACTGCTGACGCAGGCGAAGCCGAAAATGCCGAAGGTGGTGATCCGATACCGGCGACCGATCTCGACACCGAGCGCGGGCGTATCGGCGAGTTCGCGGACGAGGTTGCGGATGACGGCGAGTTCGGTGCGCGCGTCGATCTGCGCGTCCGGATCGTGCAACACGGCCTCGGTCAGCCCGGTTCCGGCGAGCATGCGCGCGACGGGCACGCCCTGCTCACCGGCATAGCCGACCATGAGTGCCACGCTGGCGATGCCGCGCGGAAAGTTCCAGTCGCGGATGCCCGGATCCTGTACCCGCTCCACAGCGGACATTATGGCCGAAAATCTCGATAGGCCCACCCCGTACGCGACCTGCGGTCTTAGAGTGGAACTCATCTACAGCGCTGTGAGGAGTGCCACAAATGACAGCTGGCGAACGGCCCTCGGTCATCATCATCGGCGCCGGTTTCGGCGGCGTCGGGATGGCAATCGAATTGCGGCGCAACGGTTTCGACGATATCGCCATCCTGGAGCGCGGCACCGACATCGGCGGGGTCTGGCGGGAGAACACCTACCCCGGCGCAGCTTGTGATGTGCCGTCGCCGCTGTACTCGTTCTCCTACGAGCCCAAGCCGGACTGGCCGCAGCGGTATTCCGGACAGGCCGCGATCCACGACTACCTGCGCGGTGTCGCCCAGCGGCACGGCCTGCTGGAGGCGATCCATTTCGGCGCCGAGGTGACCGACGCCGAATTCGACGACGGCTCCGGCCGCTGGACCGTACGGACCAAGGACGGCACGGCCCGCACCGCCGACGTGCTCATCTCCGCGGTCGGTCAACTGTCTCGGCCCGCCCTCCCGAACATTCCCGGTATCGACACCTTCACCGGTCAGGCCTTCCACTCCGCCGAGTGGGATCACGGCGTCGAACTGGCCGGTAAACGCGTCGCCTGCATCGGCACCGGCGCCAGCGCCATCCAGTACATTCCGGAGATCCAGCCGCGGGTCGAACACCTCACCCTGTTCCAGCGCACAGCGGCCTGGGTGCTGCCTAAATTCGATACCGACTACACCCCGGTCCAGCACAAACTCTTCGCGCGGCTGCCCGGCGCCCTGCTCGTCGAACGCTTCGGCTGGTGGGCCATCGCCGAATTCATCGCCCTCGGCCTGGTCGAATTCCCGTGGATCGTGCGAATGGTCGCGAAAATCGCGTCGAAACATCTGGAAGTGCAGGTCCCGGATCCGGAACTGCGCGCCAAACTCACCCCCGACTATCCGATCGGCTGTAAGCGCGGCCTGTTCTCCAACGACTACTACCCGGCGCTGCTCGAACCGAACGTGCAGGTCGAGACCACCGCCATCACCGAAATCGTGCCGAACGGCGTGCGCACCGCCGACGGCAAGGTGCACGAGGCGGAGGTAATCGTCTACGGCACCGGGTTCAAGGGCACCGAATTCCTCTGGCCCATGAATATCTACGGCCGCGCAGGCCGCAAGCTCGCCGACGCCTGGCAGGGCGGCGCGCACGCCTACTGCGGCATTACCGTGCCCGACTTCCCGAATATGTTCCTGGTCTACGGACCGAATACCAATCTCGGCGTCGGCTCGATTATCTACATGATCGAATCGCAGGCCCGCTATATCCGCCAGGCCGTCCAACTGCTCGCCGAACGTCCCGGCCACGTGCTCGAGGTGCGTCCCGAGGCGGAGGCGCAATTCAATACCGCGGTTCAGCAGCGCCTCGCGCGCACACCGTGGAACTTCTGCTCCAGCTGGTATCGCACCGCTTCGGGCCGGATCACGAACAACTGGCCGGGTCCACAGCTCGCCTACCGCCGTCGCGTCCGCAAGTTGAAGGCCGCCGATTACGAGCTGACCCGGGTGGCCTGAAGCTCAAGGTCTCCACAGAAAGACCACACGAACTGTCCACAGGATCCTGGCAGACTTGACCCGTGAGTGATCTGCCAGCCCGCCCCACCGAGCGCGGCCCGCTGCGCCCGATCGAATTGGCGGTGGGGGCGGTACTCGGCGGCGCTACCGTCGGCCTGGTCACCGTCGGGGCGCTGATTCCGTTCGCCGCGGCGCTGCAACTGGTCGCGGCGGTGCCGCTGGCCATGATCGCGCACCGCTATCGGCTGCGCGCCCTGATCACCGCGACCGGTTCGGCCGTGCTGGTCTGCTTCGTCGCGGCGGGCATCGTGCCCGCATTCGGCATTCTCAGCTCGGCCACCATCGCGGGCATCATCGGCATCGTCAAACGCCGACGCGGCGGCTTGCCCGCGGTGCTCGGATTGTCGGTAATCGCCGGTCTCGGCTTCGCGGCCTTCGCCGTCGGATCACTGTTCGTATTGTCCCGGTCCCGGGATCTACTGTTCGACACCATCCGCAGCACCGCGGAGGGCCTGGAGCGGACGGCGGCGCGGCAGCCCCAGCTGGAACCCCTCGGACGCGGAGTCGCCGACGCCGCGGACGCCGCGATCCGCTGGTGGTGGGTCCTGATCGGCGGTGGTGTGCTGGCGGGCATCGTCGCGACGGCGGTGTTCTCCTGGTTCGTCCTCGGCTCGGTACTCGACCGGCTGTCCTGGCTGCCCAGCCGGGACCGGCTCGACGCACCACCCGACGACCGGCCCATCGTGCCGCTCCCGGTGCGACTGCGCGAGGTCGGCTTCCGCTATCCGGGCGCGCCGGTGGATGCGCTGTCCGGCATCGATCTCACGGTCGATATCGGCGAATTCGTGGCCATTGTCGGCCACAACGGATCGGGCAAATCGACACTGACCCGGCTGCTGGCCGGACATCCGCCCACCACCGGCGGCGTGGACCGTCCGGGCGCCGCAGGCCTCGGCCATCTGGGTGGCACCGCGCTGGTGCTGCAGCGGCCGGAGAGTCAAACGCTCGGTGTGCTCGTCGCCGACGATGTGGTGTGGGGTCTGTCCACCGAACTCGCCGCCGCGGTCGATATCGATGGCCTGCTGCGCGAGGTCGGCCTGGACGGTATGGGCAATCGCGAGACCGCGACGCTTTCGGGCGGTCAGCAGCAGCGGCTCGCGGTGGCCGCGGCATTGGCTCGCCGCCCCGCGCTGCTCATTGCCGACGAGGCCACCTCGATGATCGATCCGGACGGTCGTCGCGATCTCGTCGCACTCCTGGCCGAGCTGCCCAAACGCCATCCGATGGCGGTGGTGCTGGTGACCCATCACGAGGCCGATGCGGCCGCCGCCGACCGGGTCGTACACCTGGCCGGTGGCCGGACCGTCGAGCGACTGCCCGCATGGCCGCAACCGGGCGGCGAGATCCGCCGCCGCCCGATGGGCGAAACCATCCTGCAGCTGAGCCAGGTCCGCCACACCTATAACCACGGAACACCGTGGGCAGCACCGGCTTTGCACGGCGTCGACCTGACTGTGCGACGCGGCGAGGCGCTACTCGTGGTGGGCGGCAATGGCTCCGGCAAGTCGACGCTGGCCTGGATCATGGCGGGATTGATCGAACCCAGTTCCGGCCGTTGCGAATTGGGCGGTAAGCCGATCGCGAAGCAGATCGGCCGGGTGGAATTGGCCTTCCAGCACTCCCGGCTGCAGCTGCAGAAGCAGACGGTCGGCGACGAAATAGCGGACTGGGGCGGACGGGCCACCGGATCCGGTGCGGTCGGACGCGCACTGGATGCGGTCGGTTTGGATCGCGGACTGGCCGCACGCTCCATCGAAGAACTCAGCGGCGGCCAAGCCAAGCGCGTGGTGCTCGCGGCCATTGTGGCCAGCCACGCGCCGGTCGTCGTGCTCGACGAGCCGCTGGCCGGATTGGACCCGCACGGTCGCGCCGAAATCGTGGAACTGCTTGCCCGCCTGCGCGATTCCGGGCTCACCCTGATCGTCATCTCGCATGACGTGCACGATATGGCCGCGGTCTGCGACCGGGCCGTACACCTCGAGGCCGGACGCATTCTGGAGACCGATCCGATTCGCGATACCGCGAATGTGCCCGCGCACCAGCTGGATTCCCGCACGACAATGCCGGGAACACGCCAAGGCGACCCGGCCTGGCGACTCGGGAACGGAGGTCGGTAATGAGTGCGGTGCTGTTCCGCGAAGTGCCGGTTTCCAGCCCGGTGCACAGCCTCTGGGCCGGAACCAAGATCATCGGGGCGTTCCTGATCAGCGTGGTGCTGATGTTCCTGCCGTCCTGGCCGGTACTCGGCTTGATGGTCGTATTCCTGATCGCGATCGGGTTGGTGGCCCGACTGCCGCTGAGCACACTGCCGCGCCTGCCGTGGTGGTTCTGGGCGGCGATCGGCATCGGTGCCCTGCTCAATGTGCCGGTGGGCCGCGACGCCGTGCTGCGCTACACCAATGTCACCGTCTTCGGTCTTATCCTGCTGGCCTCCTCGTTCCTGATCGCCTGGACCACCCCGATGGGCGATATCGCCCCCGCGCTGGCCAAACTCGGCTCCCCACTGCGCAGATTCCGCGTGCCCGTGGACGAATGGGCCGTGGTCATCGCGCTCACATTGCGCGGATTGCCGCTGCTGATGGACGAGATCCGGGTGCTGCGAGCGGCGCGCCGACTGCGCCCGAAGGATGGCCTGCTCACTCGCGCCGCCGATAATCCGCTCGTCGATATCCTCACCGCCGCCATGGCGGTATCCAGCCGCCGGGCAACCGAACTGGGCGAGGCCATCACCGCGCGCGGCGGCACCGGCCAGCTCACCGCCCGCCCGAGCGCCCCCGGACGCAATGACGCGATCGCACTGACGATTGTCATCGCGGTCTGCCTCGGCGCGGTCGTCCTCGATCTGCTCACCTGATCGGCGATACTGGCCCCTGTGCCGGACCAAGACGACGATGTACCTGCCTGGCAACGTAAGACGGAGGGTGAATCGCGGTGGGCCGCGACGCTCGCCGTACTGGTGATCGTGGTGTTGCAGGTCGCGCCGCCGGAACTTCGGAAGCAGCCTGCCTGGTTTGTGCTACCCGTACTCGAGGTCCTGTTGCTCGGTGTGCTGGTGGTGGCGAATCCGTTCCGGCTCAACCGGGAAGAGCGTTGGCTGCGCAACGGCGGCCTCCTGTTGACCGGGCTGTTGAGTCTGGCCACAGCGGTTTCGGCGGGTTGGCTGGTGGTCCGGCTGATCGATCGTGCCCTCACCGATCCCGTGGAAATTCTGCTCTCGGGCGGTGCGGTCTGGTTGACCAATGTGGTGGTATTCGGGCTCTGGTACTGGGAGTTCGACCGCGGCGGCGCCGCCGCACGCGCGCATGCGCGAAAGCCGTTGCCGGACTTCCTGTTCGTGCAGATGCAGAGTCCGGAGCTGGCCGAACCCGAGTGGGAGCCACAGTTCCTGGACTATATGTATCTGGCGTTCACCAATGCGACGGCGTTCAGCCCGACCGATGTGATGCCGATGTCGCGGTGGGCGAAGGCGACGATGATGCTGGAATCGGCGATCTCTCTGGTGCTGGTGATCTTGGTGATCGCGCGCGCCATCAATGCCATGTAGCGGCGGAATAGCGGAGAGCTATAACAAGATTCATCATGTGAGCAAAATCGAATACCCCGAAAAGCATTCCTCTAAACCTTTTGTGCGCGGTAGATTGTCCTCGGAGTGCGTTCTTTAGATCACATCGTGGCTCTGCACGGCGTCGGGGGGAGGATTTTTCCTGTGCGGAGCGTTGCTACGGCTCGCAAGTACTGATGAAGATTGGACCACCGGAATGATTCTCCGCAAGATCACCGCGGCAGCCGTGCCGATCGTCGCCGCTGTCGCGGTCGGCGCGGGCACCTCCTATGCACAGGCGGATGCCGCGCCCGTACCCGACGTCGGGTACGAGGCAAAACTGGTGGGCGACAAGATCGTCACCACGCTGACCGACGGGTCCTTCCAGTTGTCCGCGAACACGGTGGACATCAAGGACATCGCGGGCAATACGGTGGTCACGCTGCCGTTGACGTTCCGGCAGGACGGGCTGGAGTTCGCCATGCCGCATGAGATCCGCGACGCGGGCCGGGTGCTGGAGTTGACCGCGGTCAAGGACTACACGCAGGCGCGGCAGGCGGCCACGCCGATCGCGTCGGCGCGGGAGAATCTGCGCGCACAGGACAACTTCCTGTCCCAGTTCGGCATTGCCACCGCCATCGGCGGCTTTCTCGGCACGGTGATCGGCGCGCTGGTCGGGCTCACCGGCATCATCGGCGGACCGACCGTCATCGCCAGCGTCATCGCGGGCGCGGGTATCGGCGGGATTATCGGCACACTCGTGGTCGGCGGTCCGGCACTGATCATCGCGGGCATCGATCTGCTCGACACGCTGTCCGCCCCGCCCGGCACCACCAAATGGCAGGACGGTCCGGTCAAGTAAGACCGCGCACTTCCATCGGCGACGCGGCGCGCAACGAATCATCTCAGCGCGCCGCATCTTTCGTTTATCGTCCGTGGCAACCGGGCGCTATCGGAACACCCGCGAAACGATCGGCGAGGAAGCCCATCGCACCGGCCGCCTCACCGATCGCGGTCGCATTGTGTCCGGGCAGCGCCGAATGCACCAAGGTGAGATCGGCACCCTGTGCGCAGTAGCGCCCGACCAGATCGGTGAAACCGGCGACTGGGATCACATCGTCAGTTGCACTGTGGTACAGGTACATCGGCATGATCGGAGCACTGCCGCCGAGCTCCTGCCGGTCGGTCGCCGCCCGCAATACCGGATGAGACAACACATCCGGCACCGCCGCGAAATCATCCACATGCGCGTTGAAGTACTTCGAAAGGAGATCCGGACCACAGGCCGAGGCGTCCTCGGCGAGGGCGATCCGACCGCGTTCGTTGAGTAGTTCCGCCACACCGGAATTCGGCTCGTTCTTCGCGATAGCGATCAATACCAGCATTGCCAGTCCCGCTTGCACGCCACCATCGACACCATGCGCCACGCCTGTCCAATCGGCGGGCACCCCGCCCGAGGTGATACCGGCGAATTGGATATCGGGCGCGTACTCCGGTTGTATCTGCGCCGCCCACAGCGTCGCGAAGGCACCGCCCGAATAACCCCACGCCCCAATGGGGCTCGCCGGACCGACGCCGTCCGGTGCGAACGCCCGAGCGGCCCGGATGCCGTCGAGCACCGCGCGGCCAGCGTTGACGCCGTCCAGGAATCTGGAGTCCGGCCCCTCGTAATCGCTTGTCACCACCGCCCATCCGCGGCGCAACGCCTCGGCGATGAACAGTGTGTCGATATAGGTGTTGGCGCCGCCGAGATCCCAGCCGCCTCGCAGCGCGTACGACGGCGCACACCGGGTATCGAGACTGTCCTCGGCAATCTGATACGACAGCAGCGGCCGCTGGCCGGGACCGAACCACGGCCAATTCGGCACCAGCATGGTGGCCATACCGGCGATCGGCGAGCCATTCCTATCGTTGGTCCGGTATTGCACCTGCCAGGCCGAAACCGGAAGCGGCAGACCGTATAGAGCGATCGAGCGGGTCCGCAGCACAGCACCATCGGGCTGCGAAGCCGGATCGACCGCTGCCACGTAGAAGAGGTCCTGATCCGGCGGCGGCACCGCCCTTGCAACCGGCACGCATGCGAACGCCGCGACGGCGAGAAGGGTAAAGGTCGATATCGCACCGAATCTCCGGTTACCGCCGACGAATGGTGCAGCCGAAATGTTCATCGCGGCCTCCAGTCTTCCGACGCGGCGCGACGCGGAGTGCGCCGGGAACACGTCGGCGCCGACTTCGCCCGGCCTCTTATGAAACCACCGTACTGCCTGATCAGAGGGCCCAGCAACGGTCATCGGCGGGCATCGGCAACGCCGTGCGTGTCCGATTTCCGACATGGTTACAGTTGGGGCGGGGCACGCCGCGGCGCGCTTCGAAAGTGGCTATCGCGCAACCGAATCACCGTCGGGCCGTACCCCGAATGTGATCGGTATCGAACAGGAGTGAGCTGACCATGCGGCATGGCAACGGACTGGACATTCCCGAAGGACTCGCCGATGTGTGTGCGCCGCACCGCATGGCGGTCATCGTGTACGACATGCAGGTCGGTGTGCTGTCCCAACTGCCGGACGGTCCGGAGATCATCGCGCGGGTGGCGCGCGTGGTCGAAGCCGCACGGCGCGGCGGTTATCCGATCATCTTCCTGCGGCATTTCTTCCTGCCGCGCCGCCTGAGTGGCACCTTCGCGCTGCGAATGGCCATGAGCTGGCAGCAAGTCGACAATGTCGACGACGTGAAGTTCATCCTGCAGCGCGACACCCCGGCCTTCGAACTGGTTCCGGAGCTGCGGCCGACGGCGGACGAGGTGATCTTCGACAAGACCTCGATGTCGGCATTCGAGGGCACGCCATTGGCCGCGGTGCTGCGCGATCTCGGCATCGGCGCATACGCGATCGCGGGTGTCGCGCTGGAGATCGGCATCGCGCCGACGGTCACCCATTCGACCGACCTCGGCTTCGTGCCGGTGATCATCAGCGATGCCGTCGGCGGCCGCGATAAGGAGGCAATGGCGCGCGCCTACGACGATTTCGAATTCCAAGGGCACGCGATGGTCACCGACAGCGCGACCATCATTCCGCTGCTCGCCCGCGAACAGAACTGACCGCGGGAATGGCGGATCGGTACGCCCGGTCCGCCATCGGCGACTCAGCTGTCCTTGCGGACGGCCTTCTTGGCGGCATCCTGCGCGGCGTCGACCTGGCTCGCGAATTTGCCGTCGGTCTGCTTGTCGACGAGATCGCCCACCTTATCGATGGCCGTATCCACCTTGTCCGCATTCTGCTGGGCCAGGTCCAGCGCCTTGTTCGCCAGGTTCTTGAAATCCACCGCGCACTCCTCGTTTTCGAGCCGACACAACCGCACACAAACGATACCGAGCGAACTCCCCGATGATCCGGCAAACCATCAGCGACCGCCGTCACATCTCGCCGAGCCAGGCCGGATGCCAGAGGCGGCCGGTCTCGGTCCAGTTCATGAAGCGGACGGTTCCGCTGAGCTTCGGGGTCACCCACACCGCGGCCTCGCGTTCCTCGGCGGTGAGGTCGTTGTCGAACGGGGTGGTCTTGCGCTCCAACTTGCCGAGCCTTTTTGCCAGATCCCGCATGACCGGCTCGCTGAACCCCGTGCCGACCCGCCCCACGTAATACAGCCTGCCCTCGTGCGGAATGCCGACCAGCAGCGATTTGAAGTTGCGGGCGTCACTGCGCCGCCAGCCGCCGATCAGGACACGCTGGGTGCGCCAGTTGCGCTGCTTGACCCACGAATGTCCGCGCTTACCGGGCAGATACACCGAATCCTTGCGCTTGGCGACCACACCCTCCAGGCCGTGTTCCTGGCTGTAGCGCAGCGCTTCGGCGCCGGAGCCGTCCAGCCGCGGCGGCACCCGCAGTGACGGCGCGTTGGCGGCGATCGCTTCCAGTACCCGACGCCGATCCGAATATCGTTTGCGGATAAGGGAAGTCCCGTCCAGATACAGCACATCGAAGGCGACGAAGACCGCGCGCGCCGCATCGGCCTGCAGCAGACCGACATTCGCGACGCCGTGATCGTCGAACACCACGGCCTCACCGTCGAGCACCACATTGTGCCCGGCCAGCTCCTCGGCCAGCACCGCCATACCCGGATAGCGTTTGGTCACCACATTGCCCGCGCGGCTGCGCAGAGTCAGTGTTCCGGAATCGATTTCGGCGATCAGCCGGAAGCCGTCCCATTTGGTTTCGAAGCACCACTCGACGTCATCGAGATCGGCGACCTCACCGTGGGTGGCGAGCATCGGTTGCAGGCCACGTGGGAAGGGCGCCGGCCCAGCCGGTCTCGGCACGATGAACGCAGCCTCGGGGCCGACCGGACCACTGGACACCCGGTCCGCCTCTTCCTCGGCCGGATTCTGATCGCGCATGAGATGCATCAGCCACTGGGTGCCATTGGTTCGGATCATCGCGTGCCGGCCGCGCAGTCGCTTGCCATGAAAGGTGACGATGACCTCGTCCTCGCGCCACTTCT
This sequence comes from Nocardia sp. NPDC102475, assembly GCF_055584605.1. Lineage (NCBI taxonomy): Bacteria > Bacillati > Actinomycetota > Actinomycetes > Mycobacteriales > Nocardiaceae > Nocardia > Nocardia sp. NPDC102475. The sequence goes on from NZ_JBVJLS010000008.1 coordinate 191,323, forward strand.
CGGTGTCGTAGGTGCCGGAATCCCAGATCGTCATCTCCCCCGCGCCGTACTGCCCCTTCGGGATGGCACCGTGGAAGTCCAAGTACTCCAACGGATGATCCTCGGTATGCACGGCGAGCCGGTTCTGATCCGACGAGGTCGGCGGCCCCTTCGGCACGGCCCATGACACCAGTACGCCGTCGCGTTCGAGCCGCACGTCCCAATGCAGCCGCCGCGCGTGGTGTTCCTGGACGACGAACCGATCATTCGCCCCGGGCGTCGGCGTTTCGGACGGCACCGGTTCCGGGGTCGCCGAGGCATCGCGCATCGATCGATATTTCATCAGCGCATCGCTGTTCGAACCGGGCGGATCCAATTCGGCGAGCAGATCGCCGTCATCGCGCCAGCGCGCGAGCACCTCGTCGAAGCGCAAGTGCCGCAGCTTCTTCCGGCTCTCCAGCTCGGCCCAGGTGCGCGGTGCGGCCGCATTCGGCTCGGTGCGGCCACGCAGCGAATACGGTGCGATGGTGGTCTTGGCGGGATTGTTCTGGCTCCAGTCCAGGAAGACCTTTCCGCCGCGCGCCGATTTCGCCATCGTCGCGGTGACCAGATCCGGGTGCAGCTTTTCGAGATTCGTCGCCACCTGCTTGGCCACGGTGGACGCACCGCCCGGACTCAACTCCCGATCCAGCGGCACATAGATGTGAATTCCCTTGCTACCACTGGTAACAGGGAAGGCGTGCAGCCCGATCCCCTCGACCATCTCGCGCACCGCCAGCGCGACCCGCGCGCATTCGGCCAGTCCCGCACCAGGCCCCGGATCCAGATCGAAGACCAACCGAGTAGCGTAGCCGACCTTGTCACCGTCGAAACGCCATTGCGGCACATGGACTTCCAGCGCCGCCTGCTGTCCGATCCAGGCCAATCCGGCCTCGGAATCGATGACCGGATAGACGACCTTGCGGCCGGAATGTTCGATGGTGTGGCGCTCCAGCCACGACGGTGCGTGCTCGGCGAGATTCTTTTCGAAGAAGGACGATTCGTCGACGCCGTTGGGCCAGCGCTTCCGGGTGACCGGTCGCCCGGCGATATGCGGGAGCATTGCGGGCGCGATGGCCGAGTAGTAGGCGATGACCTCACCCTTGGTGGTTCCAGTCGCCGGATACAGCACCTTGTCGAGGTTGCTCAGCTCAACCTCGATGCCCGGCCGGCCCGGGCTGCCACCGAATTCCCGGCGGGTCACCATAAATGAAGTTTAGGGGCGGGGACCGACAGATATCGGTCCCCGCCACGGATCAGGCCTGCGGCTGTCCCGGCTCTTCGGGCTCGGGAGCCGGCTTGGGGGCCGGTGGCACGGGCGGCTCCTCAGCCGCGGCCGCGGGCGGCTTCGGTGCGGGCGGCTCCGATGCGGAGTGGTCCGTTGGGACCGCCTTCTTGGCGGCCTCCTGCACCTTGCCGATCTTGTCGGAATATTTGTGGCCGGTCTTCTCGTCGATGAACCCACCGGCCTTGTCGACCGCATCGTAAATTTTGTCGGCGTTCTCGGCTGCCGCGTCCCTACCCTTGCCGACCAGGCCTTTCAGGGTGTCCACGAGACTCATGCCTACATTCCTTCCTGTCGACGAACCTAGGTACTCACCCAATATCCTCCCACCAGGAATCCCGGCTCGGCAGGTCATTGGGGTCGATGCGCTGCCCGGGCATCGGCACCGCCACCGAGGTACCGGCCGCCCGTGCCGCCGCGACCATCCGGCGCACCGGCTCCGACCACCCATGGAAGGCCAGATTGAAGGTCGCCCAGTGGATGGGCACCAGCAGTCCGTGTCCCGGATCGCCGACGCCGAGGTCGGCATGTGCGCGAACCGCCTCCTCCGGGTTCATGTGGATGTCCGGCCAGGCCTCGTCGTAGGCGCCGATCGGCAGCAGCGTCAGATCGAACGGTCCGAGCGCGGCCCCTGCCTCCGCGAAAGCCTTTGTGTATCCGGTATCACCGCCGAAGTAGACCCGCCGCGTCGGACCGATGATGGACCAGGACGCCCACAGTGTGGTGTTGCGCATCAGGCCGCGTCCGGAGAAGTGCCGCGCCTCGGTGCAGGTGAGCACCAGATCCGTACCGTCGCGCTCACGCCCCAGCGAGGCGAGGGAAACCGAACCGCCCCAATCCAATTCGATGATCCGATGTTCGGGCACGCCCCAGTGCCGCAGATGGGCGCCGATGCCGATAGGCACCAGGAAGGGTGCGGCCTGCCCGGCCACCAGCTGACGGATCGTCGCCTTGTCCAGATGGTCGTAGTGATCGTGCGAGATCAGCACCGCGTCCACCTGCGGCAGTTCCGACAGCGGCGTCGGCACCGGATGCAGCCGGGCCGGACCGACCAGCGCGGACGGCGAAACCCGTTCGCTCCAAACCGGATCGGTGAGAATCCGGTAGCCGTCGACCTCGATGAGCGCCGATGCGTGCCCGTACCAGGTGACCGCGAGATCGGCGGCCTCGGTCGGCACGTCGGGGGTGGCGAGCGGAACCGCATTGCGCGGACGACCGGCATTACGCCGGGTCAGCGCCGAAATCAGCAGGGACGGAGCGGCTCCCGAGACGAACTGGGTGCTCGGCTCGGTGTTGTGGAACTGCCGATTGCGATAGCTCACCGCGCCGGTGGCGTAGGGCGCAATGGCATTGATGGAGGCGCCGATCGCCGACGGGATGTCCCAGACCGCGCGCACCACCCAGGTGACGCCGAGTGCACCGGCGGCAATGCCCACTATCTTCTTCGGATTCATTTATCGCCCCACGAATTTCGCCGCACGCTTCTCTGCCCTGGCCAGCCGCCCCTCCTGGGCATCCTGACTGGTCCACGCCGCCTCCAGCGCCGCACGCTGCTGTGTGCTCTCCGGATCTCGGGTGCCGTCATCGTTGAGCTCCAACTTCATATGCCGCAGCGACAGCGGAGCCAGCTGGGCGATCGATTTGGCCCAGGCCTGTGCGTCGGCCAGCGTGCCGAGCCGGTTGGCGAAGCCGAAGGAGTAGGCATCGGCGGCCGATACCGATTCCGCGCCGAGCAGAATGGTCCGGGCCGGGCCACCGCCGATCAGCGACGCCAGCCGCCGCACGGTCCAGCGGTCGACGGTGATGCCGAGCTTGGCGGCCGGAATGGCGATATAGGCGTCGGGTTCCATGACCCGCAGATCCGAGGCCAGCGCGATCTGCACGCCCGCGCCGAGCGCACCGCCGTTGATCGCCGCGATCACCGGGACCGGCACGGATTCGATGGTGTGCAGCATGTCGGGCAGGGCCGTCAGGAATTCCTCCGCGTAGACCCCGGACAGGTCCGCGCCCGCGCTGAAGAGCGATCCCCGACCGGTGATCACAATCACCCTGGCGTCGTCGGCCGCGGTCAACACTGCTTCGCGGAGCCGAGTGACGAGTTCGAAGTTAAGCGCGTTACGCCGCTCCTCGCGCTGTAGTTCGATAGTGACGACATCGCCATCGCGGCTAACGTCGAGCATGCATCCTCCCCAACTGACCGGTTCGAGTGGTTACATCAACTCTGCCACAGGTGGCGGAACATACCGACCAAGCCGATACGATCTCGGTTTGTGCCGACAGACTTCCCCATCCTGGTGATCGGTGCTGGTCAGGCCGGGCTGTCGGCCGGTTACCACCTGCAGCGCCTCGGATTGCGCCCGGAACGGGACTTCCTCATCCTCGATCACGCACCGGGACCCGGCGGGGCCTGGCAGTTTCGGTGGCCATCGCTCACCCTGACCACGGTCAATCGCGTACACGACCTCCCGGGCATGGCCTTCGCCGAGACATTGCCCCCCGATTCCGACGCCGTGCCCGCGGCCACCGCGGTGCCGCGCTATTACGAGCTGTACGAGAAGCGATTTGATCTGCGGGTGCGCAGACCGCTCTCGGTGACCGTGGTCTGCGATCGCAATACCGACGGAAGCCCTTGTGCCGCAGGGCCGGATCTCGCGGCGGGTCGGGGCACGACACTGAATGTCGAGACCGATACCGCGGGCACGATCCGGGTGCGCGGCCTGATCAATGGCACCGGCACCTGGGAACATCCCTTCATTCCGCACTATCCGGGTGCGGAGACCTTCGCCGGACGCCAGCTGCACACCCGCGACTACCGCAGCGCCGACGAGTTGGCGGGCAAGCATGTCGTGGTGGTCGGCGGCGGGGTGTCGGCCGTTCAGTTGTTGGACGAGATCTCGCAGGTCACGACCACCACCTGGGTGACTCGACGCGAGCCGGTATTCCGTGACGCACCGTTCGCCGAGGAGGACGGCCGCAACGCCGTCGCCATCGTGGAGGATCGGGTGCGGCATGGTTTGCCGCCGGGTTCTGTGGTTTCGGTCACCGGATTGCGGCTCGACGATCGATTGCGCGCCGCACAAGCTCGTGGGGCACTGCAGCGGCATCCGATATTCGCGAGCATCGAACCGGATGGGGTGCGCTGGCCCGACGGTTCGTTCCAGCATGCCGACGTGATCCTGTGGGCGACCGGATTCCGCAGTGCCCTGGACCATTTGGCCCCGCTACGCCTGCGCGGTCCAGGCGGCGGCATCACCATGACCGGCCGCCTCGCCACCCAGGTAGCCGTCGACCCGCGCATCCACTTGATCGGCTACGGCCCATCCGCGAGCACCATCGGCGCCAACCGAGCCGGGCGCGCCGCCGCCCAAGAGTTGACGGCGCACCTCGGCCTGCGCTGAAAGTTCTAGAGGAGTCCGGCTGTGAAGCTGGTCGGATCGGGGCCGATCCGGGCGCCCTTGTCGAGTGTGTTGATGGCGTTCATCTGGTCGCGGGTGAGTTCGAAACCGAAGACGTCGAAGTTGGCGGCGATGCGGGACGGGGTGACCGACTTCGGGATGACGACGATGCCCTGCTGGAGGTGCCAGCGGATGAGCACCTGGGCCGGGGTGCCGCCGACCTCTTCGGCGATGGCGACGATGGTGTGATCATCGAGCAGCGTGCCCTGTCCGAGCGGACTCCACGCCTCGGTGGCAATGGCGTTCGCATCGTGGAACGCGCGTAGCTCGCGCTGCGCGAGCCGGGGATGCAGTTCGACCTGGTTGACGGCCGGAATCTCGCCGGTCTCGCCGATGACCCGCTCCAGATCGGCGACGGTGAAGTTCGACACACCGATCGAACGCACCCGGCCCTGCGCCTTCAGTGTCTGCAAGGCCTTGAAGGTCTCGATGAAGCGATCGGCCTGCGCCACCGGCCAGTGGATGAGATAGAGATCGAGGTAGTCCAGGCCGAGCCGAGCCATGCTGGCGTCGAAGGCGCGCAGCGTGGAGTCGTAGCCCTGGTCGGAATTCCACAGCTTGGTGGTGACATAGACCTCGTCGCGCGGCAGCCCGAATTCCCGGACGGCGCGGCCGGTGCCCTCCTCGTTGCCGTAGATCGCGGCGGTATCGATGCTGCGATAGCCCGCCTCCAGCGCGGCGGTGACGACCGGCTGGACGTCCTCCGGCGGTACTTGGAACACACCGAAGCCGAGCTGCGGGATAACGTTCCCGTCGTTCAGCACGATCGAGGGAATGGCGCTGGTCTCGCTTCTGAAGGTCACATTCCGACCGTAGAAGTGCCGCGCCGCGTCGTCAACGAGAACCCCTGGCGTGTTGACCACCGGTTTTCCCAACGGGATCGCGTTTGTGCTGGATACCGGGGTCGTCATGGCCGCCCGAGGCGGCGATAGCGGGTATGGCGGGAGGCGCGAATCTCGTCGAGCGGACGGGCGCGCAGCCCGGTGAGCTCGTCGGCGATGGCGGTGACCATGCGGCGGGCGAAGTCGACCGGTTCGTCGGCGGCGTCGGGAAATTCCGGGACGATGCGGTCGACGACACCGTCGGCGAGCAGGTCGGTGGCGCGGATGCCCTGTGCGTCGGCCAGCTCTGGGGCGTGGTCGGTATCGCGGTAGACGATGGCGCTCGCCCCTTCCGGCGGCAGTGGCGCGAGCCAGCCGTGGGTGGCGGCCAGGACGCGGTCGGCGGGGAGCAGCGCCAATGCGCCGCCACCGGTGCCCTGACCGAGCAGGACCGAGACCGTCGGGGTGTCGAGCGTCACCAGATCGGCTATGCAGCGAGCGATTTCGGGGGCGAGCCCACGCTCCTCGGCCTCCTTCGACAGGGCCGCACCGACCGTGTCGATCACCAGCACCAGCGGCAGCCGCAATTCCTCGGCCAGCGCCATACTGCGCCGGGCCTCGCGCAATGCGGCGGGGCCCATGGTGTGTTCACCCTGCTGACCCGCACGATCGTGGCCGAACACAACGCACGGCTGGCCGCGAAAGCGGGCCAGGGCATGCACGATCGTGCGATCGGATTCGCCCTGGCCCGTGCCGCTGAGCGGAACCCGTTGCGTCACATGGCGCAATAGGTCACGGATACCGGGCCGACCTGGGTGGCGCGAGATCTGAACCGATTCCCAGGCCGGAACATCCGCATTCGCGGACTTACGCATCGGTGCGGCCCAGCCAGGTTCCGCCGCAACAGGATCCGGCACACCGCTGAGCACGCTCAACGCACGATGCGCGATCCGGCGGAACACCGAAACCGGCAGCACGCCGTCGATCACGCCGCTGCGGTACAGATTCTCCGCGACCTGCACGCCCTCCGGAAAAGCCCGGCCGTACAACGCTTTATACACGCGCGGACCGAGAAAGCCGATGAGTGCGCCGGGTTCGGCGAAGGTGATATGCCCCAGCGAACCCCAGGACGCGAAGACGCCGCCCATCGTGGGATTGCGCAGATAGACCAGATACGGATGCCCGGCCGCCTTGTGCGCCGCGACCGCACCCGCGATCTTCACCATCTGCACGAAAGCGACTGTGCCCTCCTGCATTCTGGTACCGCCGGAGGTCGGCGAAGCGATCAGGGGCAGGCCGAGTTCGGTGGCGCGCTCGACCGCCGAGACGATGCGCTCGGCCGCGGCGACCCCGATCGAACCCGCCAGAAATCCGAACTCGCAGGCGATTACGGCCACGCGTCGACCACGCAGCAGACCTTCGCCGGTCAGCACCGCCTCATCTGTGCCGGCCGCCAGCTCGGCCTTGCGCAGATCCTCGCGGTATCGCGGGGATGCGGCCACCGTCACCGGTGGCCGATCCCAGCTGATAAACGAGTCCGAGTCGAGCAGTTGCCCGAGCAACTCCCGCGCCGAAATCCTCATCGAGCGAGCTTAACCACTCGATTCGGGGCCGACGCGACAGGCGCGAACGCTCAGTAGCCCTGCATGACCTTGCGTAGGGCGTACTCGGTGAGCGAGACCAGCGCCTGCTTGGCGGGTTCGCGCCGGCGAGCGTCGATGGACAGGATCGGCACATCCGCAGGCACCGCGAGGGCCTGACGGATGTCCTCGATCGGATACCGCGGTGCGTCGTCGAATTCGTTGAGCGCAACCAGGAACGGTAGATTGCGCGCTTCGAAGTAGTCGACGGCCGCGAAGCTGTCCTCGAGCCTGCGGGTGTCGACCAGCACCACGGCGCCGATGGCGCCGCGGATCAGGTCGTCCCACATGAACCAGAAGCGGTACTGGCCGGGCGTACCGAACAGGTACAGAACCAGATCGTCGGCGAGGCTGATCCGGCCGAAGTCCATCGCCACCGTGGTGGTCGACTTCATCGGAATACCGGTCAGATTGTCGATTCCGGTACTGGCATTGGTCACCAATGCCTCGGTGCGCAGCGGAACGATCTCCGAGACGGCACCCACCAACGTGGTCTTACCGACACCGAAGCCGCCAGCGACCACGATCTTTGCCGAAGTCGGTTTGCTGGTGCGGGTATCGACCTGTGCCGTCGAATCAAATACGCCGGAGTCCACTGAGAACCCTTTCGATCAGCTCGCGACGTTCATCGTCGCTGGAATCGTCTTTCAAAGTCGCCGAAACTCGCACATGCCCGGCCTCGATGAGGTCGGCCACGAGCACGCGGGCCACCCCGATGGGTATACCCAAACGCGCTGCCACTTCAGCAACGGACGGCGATTCTCTGCACAACTCCACGATGGACGTCTCGATGTTGGTCAGTTCGAACTGCCGCTCCAGGGCGACCGGATGCGATGCGACAAGTGCCTCCAACGCCAACTCGACCGCGGGCCTGGTTCGGCCCGCAGTCAAGGAGTATGGGCGAACGAGACTCGGCTCGGCGCTCCCCATGCGGTGATCGTCTATGTCCATCCCACCATCAGGAACCCATCGTGACGCGTGGCGTGGCCTGCACCGTCTGGCCCACACGCTCGACCAACAGGGCCATTTCGTAGCCCACCTGGCCGATATCGCAGGAAGTATTCGTCAGCACCGCAAGATACGAGCCGTCGCCGACTGCCATGAGTAGCAGGTAGCCGTGCTCCATCTCGACCACCGACTGCAGCACGGTGCCGCCCTCGAATAGATTCGAGACGCCTACCGAGAGGCTGGCCAGTCCGGCGGTAACGGCCGAGAGCTGTTCGGCACGGTCCACCGGCAGCTGCGCGCTCGCCGCCATGAGTAGGCCGTCAGCCGAGACCAGGACGGCATGAGCTACGCCAGGAACCTCGTTGGCGAAGTTCGAAACCAGCCAATCCAGCTGACGATTCGTACCACCTAGATCGGGGTTCATCGGTCTCCTTTATCTCCGGTTAGGTTCATTGCCTTCATTGCGCGGCCATCCCGGACGCCCTGCTGGTGACGACTCAAGCTGGACCTGATCGTTTCTGGATCGCGACGCGGCGCGCGATCGGCGTTGCCGGTGACACCGCCGGGGACCAGCCTCCCGCCCGGATTGCGTTGAGGCAACCCGGCGGCCGTCTTTGTTTCGGCCTGGGCCTCGCTCGCGCGGCGGGCGGCCTGCCAACCCTCGTCGCCCGGTGCTTCGAAGGAGGCGGCTGTCTGGGACCGGTCCTGGTTGGGATCCGATAGCCACGCCGACATCATTTCGGCGAAGATCGGTGTCCCGCCCATCACCGAATCAGAGTCGACCGCGGGCTGCAACCTGGTCTGGAAGAACGACGCCGCCTTCTCCGGATCGGGCTTGAAGCTGTGCCGGCCCGGATCGCGCGGTGCGGTCGTCGCCCCGCTCTCGGACATCGCAGGTGCCTCACCGCTGGCCGCGGGCTGGGCCGCACCGCGATCCCGTCGCGGCAGACCGACGCCCGGCGGAACTTCCTTGCGCGGCAGCACGGTCGCTCCCGGATCGCGCTGCGGCAGACCGGTAGCAGCCGACTCCCGCTGCGGCAGGCTGTCGCGGGAAGGTAGCAGACCGTCGCGCTGGGGCAGGCCGCTCGGTGTCCCGCCCGACTGACGCTGCGGCAGGCCGTTCGGGGCCTCACGCTGCGGCAAACCGTTCGCGGGCGACTGACGCTGCGGCAGACCGGTGGCACCGGACTCCCGCTGTGGCAGACCGCCAGAAGCGGAATCCCGCTGCGGCAAGCCCGAACCGGTGTCCCGCTGCGGCAGGCCATTCGAGGCCGAATCGCGCTGCGGTAGACCGCCCGTGGTTTCCCGCTGCGGCAGACTGCTCAACGGATCACGCAACGGATCACGCTTCGGCAGACCACCGGTGCTCTCACGCTGCGGCAAACCGCCCGTGCTCTCACGCTGCGGCAAACCACCCAGAGCATCACGCTGCGGCAGACCACCGGAAGCGGAATCCCGTTGCGGCAAGCCCGAACCAGTGTCCCGCGGCGGGATACCAGTCACGCCGGACTCACGCTGCGGCAGACCATTCGATGCGGAATCCCGTTGCGGCAGACCGCCGGTGCTCTCACGCTGCGGCAGCCCACTGGCGCTTTCACGCTGCGGCAAACCGCCAGAGCTCTCACGCTGCGGTAGACCGCCCGTGCTTTCCCGCTGCGGCAGACTGCTCAACGGATCACGCAACGGATCACGCTTCGGCGGACCACCGGCGCTCTCACGCTGCGGCAAACCGGTCGCACCGGGTTCGCGCTGCGGCAATCCACCCGACGCATCACGCTGCGGCAGACCACTAGCGCTCTCACGCTGCGGCAAACCACCCGTGCTCTCACGCTGCGGCAAACCATTCGGCGTTTCCCGCTGCGGCAGACCGCTCGCAGGCGACTGACGCTGCGGCAGACCGGTCGCACCCGGCTCACGCCGCGGCAGCCCTCCGGCGGCCGAATCCCGCTGCGGCAGGCCACCGGCGGCCGAATCCCGCTGCGGCAGTCCGGTCGAACCAGGCTCACGCTGCGGCAGACCACCCGACGCATCACGCTGCGGCAGACCCGAACCGGTATCGCGCGGCGGCACACCACCGGCACCCGGTTCGCGCGGCGGCAGACCGTTCAGCCCCGACGCACGCTGCGGCAGACCGCCCGCGCCCTCGCGCGTCGGCGCACCGTTGCTGCCCGGCTGACGCTGCGGCAGACCACCACTCGGCTGACCGCCCTCCGGCACGCCATTCGTGCCCGGCTGACGCTGCGGCAGCCCACCCGAATTCAGATTCCGCGGCGGCAGACCACCACCGGAAACCGTCGGTTCGGCGCCCGGCCGACTCGGCGGCGGACCGCCCGGAGTGACATTGCGTCTCGGCAGATTCGCCGCGGCGAGCTTGCCGCGTTGCGGACCGCTCGGCGCCTGGCCGGCCGATGGGCGCAGGGTCGGATTCTGTTGCGCCGGTTCCTGACGCAGCCCCGAGGCGCCCGAGGACATGGTCGAGCCGGGCGAGCGCTGCGGTAGCCCGCCCGCCGTCGGGATCGGACCACTGCCCGCGGCCGGTGCCGGACTGCTCGTCGGAATCGGTCCGCTTACACCGGGATCGACGGTGACCATGACATTGCCACCCGGCGTCCTGGTGATCGCGCGCATCTGCATCGATGCGGCGGCGGACTGCCGTTGCGGACCGGCCGCGGCGACCTGCGGTGTCGCCTGCGGCATCGCCGTGGTCTGGCCCTGTCCGAGCACGATCAGACCGGCCGGGACCTGCACGGTGACCGTGACGCCAGGATCGCGTGCGGTATCGAAGGTCGGGCGCAGGCGCACGGTGAGTCCGTGGCGCTCGGCCAATCGGCCGACCACGAAAAGACCCATGTGGCGCGCGGTGTCCGGACCCGGTTCGGCGGTCTGCTCGAGCCGCCGGTTGATATCGGCCATTTCGCTGGGCGGCATACCGATGCCGCGGTCCGCGACCTCGATGAGCATGCCCTGGTCGTGTCCCTGCGCGAAGGTGAACTTCACGTCGGTCTCCGGCGGCGACGCGCGTAGCGCGTTGTCCAATAGCTCGGCGAACAGGTGCGCCATATCGGAGGCGGCGGGCTCGACCAGCGATCCACGCGGTGTCGCACCGAGCTTCACCCGTTCGTAGTCCTCGACCTCGGAGATCGCCGCACGCAGCACGTCCGCGATCTCGACCGGCGCGGACTTGCTGCGCCGCTGCCGGGTACCGGCGAGGATCAGCAGGTTGTCACCGTTACGGCGCATACGAGCCGCGAGATGGTCCAGCCGGAACAGGTTTTCCAGCAGGCGCGGATCCTTCTCGTCGTACTCCATCGCCTCGATCAAACTGAGCTGATGGTCGACGAGCGACTTGGAGCGCCGCGCCAGGGTTTCGAACATGTCGTTGACCTGGGCACGCATCTGCGCCTGGTCACTGGCCAAACGCAGCGCCTGGCCGTGGATATCGTCGACGGCGCGGGCCAGCTGACCGATTTCCTCGTGGCTGCGGATCGGCATCGGCTCCAGCGGCACATCCTCGGGGGACGCGCCGTTACGCAGCTGGGCGACCTCGTGCGGCAGATCGCTCTCGGCCACGCGCAGCGCGGCCAGACGCAGCCGGTGCAACGGCACGATCATCGAGCGCGCGACGAACACCGCGAGCAACAGCGCGGCGAGAATCGTCGCGATGACGACCGCGGTATAGGTCCACGCGCCGGTGTTGGCGTTGGACACCAGCGAACTCATCGCCGAGTCGATGTCCTTGGTGGACTTGGTGACCACGCGCTCGTAGACATCGAGGCTGCCGGTGAGCGAGTTCTTCAGATCACCGACCGGGATCTTGCCGGCCTGCGCCTCCGGGCTGGTCAGCAGTGAGATCCGGTTATCGATACCGGCCCGCAGATCGGCGATCGAGGTATCGCCATCGGAAAAGCGGTGGGCAAGCACGTTGAGCATCGCCCGCTCGGTATTGGCCGCGGTGATCGCGCTCTGCACGCCCGCCGCCGAACCGCGCAGCACCTCGGGGAATGCGGCGACCTCGGCGACCAGCGCGTAACGGGTGTTCAACGAGTCGACCAGCCGCAGCTTCGCCTGTTCGATGGCCTGATCACTGACCTGGCCGACCGTGGCTTCTACGATGTGCACACTGTCGTTGCGGACCCTGTCGATCGTCCCGATGACTTCGGCCGGGGTCTGCGTCGAGACGTTCTTGCCCTGGGCGCGCACCGCCTTGGCCTGGGTGATCATGTCTTCCAGCGCCGCGCGCGCGCCGGCAACACCGTCGACCTTGCCGACCGACTGCTCGGCATCGGCGATGACCTTGTCGAGGTCGGCCAGGTTCTTGTCCGACACGATCGACACGTTCGGCATGATCGAAATCATCTGCGAACCGGCGGTCGTCGCCGTCTGCGCACTCAGCGCGGTGACGGCAGGAATCGCCTCGATGTTCTTCGCGGCGGCGTCCAGTCGGTTCGCCTCGGCGAACTCGGTGGTAATCCTGGACACGCCGAGCCCAACCGCGACTGCCAGCGGAACGGCCAGGACCGCCGTAACCTTCCAGCGCAGGTCCCAGTTGCCGAGCGCCCAGCGTTTGCTGCCGGACCTTGCGGCGTCACGCATCTCCCACTCACTTTCCAAACTGGCCCCAACCACGTGCCATCAGCGAACCTAGACAATCGCATGCTGGCTCGACAGGCAGAGCTGGCCGAGGAACTGCGGCTGGCCGAGAAATTGCGTCTACGACGGCCCAAATAAGTGACATCAGATTCTAACGGATCAATAACAGCTTGGGTGACGTTGAGTATAGCTACAGGCCTTGACCTGCCGATAGCTGGCAAAACCAAAGGTCGCGGCACCCACCCGGGCGTCGCGTGAAGTCTGCCACAATCGTGCTGATCTATCGAGGCGGGCATCGAGGCGAGGCTAGGGAGTCACGGGATTGAGTGAGAACCAGGCGTACCGGCCGGTCTATCAGACCAGCTTGGTCGATCCCGCTGAGTTCTGGGCCGAGGCGGCCGAGGCGATCGATTGGGTGACCCCGCCGACCCACATCGTCGACACCACGGCTCGCTCGATGGCCAGGTGGTTTCCGGACGCTCGCCTCAACACCTCCTTCAACGCCCTCGATCGGCATGTGCACGGCGGCGACACTCCGGACGAGGCAAGCCGGGCCGATCAGCCCGCCCTAATATACGACTCGGCTATGACCGGCGCCAGAGGCGTTTTCACCTACGCCGAACTACTCGCCGAGGTCGCCGAGTTCGCCGGTGCGATGGCACGTTTGGGTGTTGCCGCGGGTGACCGCGTGGTCATCTACCTGCCGATGATCCCCGAGGCGGTGATCGCCATGCTGGCCTGCGCCCGCATCGGCGCGGTGCATTCGGTGGTCTTCGGCGGCTTCGCCGCACCCGAGCTGGCCGCCCGCATCGATGATGCCGAGCCTGTGTTGATCATCACTGCCTCGGGCGGGCTGGAGCCGGGCCGAACGATCGATTACCCGCCGATTGTGTTGCAGGCCCTCGACCTCGCCGAGACGAGCGCGCCGCGCCACGTGATCGTCAAGCAGCGACCGCAATTTCCGACCATCCACTTCCCCGCGCCGCAGCCCGCCACCGAATCACTGCCGAGTTCCACCCAGACCGTCGCGGCGCAGTGGCTCGATTGGGCAGACGCGGTGCGCGATGCGCAACCCGCCGATCCGGTTCCGGTCGCGGCGACCGATCCGCTCTACATCCTCTACACCTCCGGCACCACCGGGAAGCCCAAGGGCGTGGTCCGCGACAACGGCGGACATGCGGTCGCCCTGTCCTGGTCCATGCGCAATATCTACGACGTCGGGCCGGGCCAGGTGATGTGGGCCGCCTCGGATGTCGGCTGGGTCGTCGGACATTCGTACATCGTCTACGCGCCGCTGCTCGTCGGCGCGACAACGCTGCTCTACGAAGGCAAACCGGTCGGGACACCGGATGCGGGCGCGTTCTGGCGGGTGGTCGCCGAGCACAACGTGCGGGTGCTGTTCACCGCGCCGACCGCGCTGCGCGCCATCCGCAAGGCCGATCCGGACGCCGCACTCGCCCACCGCCACGACCTGTCCTCGCTGCGCGCATTGTTCTGCGCCGGTGAGCGTTTGGATCCGGCCACCTACCAGTGGGCCAGCGAAACACTGCTCGCCGATCGGCCCGACTGCCCGGTGGTCGACCACTGGTGGCAGACCGAGACCGGCTGGCCGATCTGCGCGAATCTGCTCGGCCTGCAGCAACTTCCGATCAAGGCGGGTTCGGCGTCGGTGCCGGTGCCGGGCTTCCGGCTGCGGGTGCTCGATGCCGAGGGCAATCCGGTCGCACCTGGCACCGAGGGCAATATCGTCATCGGCCTGCCACTACCGCCAGGGACACTAACCGGACTATGGCGCGACGAAGATCGCTTCCAACGCTCCTATATGTCGGCGTTTCCGGGCCACTACCTCACCGGCGACTCCGGATACTTCGATGACGACGGGTACCTCTACGTGCTCGGCCGCAGCGACGATGTGATCAATATGGCCGGACATCGGCTGTCGGCGGGCAGCATCGAGGCCGCCATCGCCGGACACGAAGCCGTCGCCGAATGCGCGGTTATCGGCCTACCCGACGAACTCAAGGGCCAGCGGCCGATCGCCTACGTGGTGCTCAAATCCGGCGTCGAGATCGATCCGGACCGCCTGCGCGACGAACTGATCGCCCGGGTGCGCGAGCAGATCGGCGCGATCGCCACACTGCACGACGCCGTCGTCGTCACCGCACTGCCCAAAACCAGGTCGGGCAAGATTCTGCGCAAGACGATCCGGCAGATCACCGCGGGCGATACCTACGAGGTGCCGTCCACCATCGAAGATGCCTCGGTACTCGCCGCACTGGAAGTCCAGATCCGGGCCAGCCGCCCGCAGGAGCCCGGCCCGGAAGTCGTTGCACCCAACGGCGATCCGATTGTGCCGTCATAACTTTGCGATTGCATTGCGTTTCACCCCTTAGAGATTCCTCAGGGATATTTCACACATGCGCCAGTACGGGGCAATAGCGTCTAGGGCGCTGGATCCACAGCACCCCCGAAGCAGCATGACCCCCGAAAATCTGGAGGCACTCCCCATGAAGCTCTTCCACAGCCGCCCGGCCGTCGCCGCTCTCGCCGCGGGCGGCATCGCCAGTGTGGCCGTGTTGCTTTCCCCGGCCATCGCGGCCGCGGATCCGATGACACTGGCCGGGCCGCTGCTGACCTCCGACTGCTCCTTCGCCCAGGTCGACGCGGCGCTGCACGCCAAGGCCCCGCAGCTGGCGGCGATGCTCGACTCGAACCCGACCCAGAAGGCCGAACTGCAGCGCAAGTTCGATCAGCCGGTCGAACAGCGTCGCGCCGAACTCCAGGCCGCGATCGACGAGAACCCCGGCGCCGCGCAGGACGCCGAGAACGACCCGCGTGCGTCCGGCCTGGCCGAGACCATCCGCACCGTGGCCGAAACCTGCCACAGCTACTGAGCTCCCCCGCCTCTTTTGCCGGTCGTCGGGCACCTGCCCAGCTTTCGTCGCGGGCCGACGGTTGTGGGCTTGGCAAAGTTCTGGGCGTGCCCGGCGAGTTACCCATGTTCTTACGAAATCAGTAGGCCCGTCGTCATCCGGGATGATCGGCAACACCTGGCGGTATGGACGGAAGATCTGGGAGTCCGGCGAGCACAATGAGTGATGTGACTGAGCGGAGCGCGAACCCGACCGTCCTCGTCGTCGACGATGACGAGGACGTGCTCGCGTCGGTCGAGCGGGGCCTGCGCCTGTCCGGCTTCCAGGTGCGGGTCGCCCGCGACGGCGGCGAGGCGCTGCGCAGCGTGACCGAGCAGGCGCCCGACGCGGTGGTGCTCGATATGAATATGCCGGTGCTCGACGGTGCGGGCGTGGTGACGGCACTTCGGGCCCTGGGCAATGAAGTCCCGATCTGTGTGCTCAGCGCCCGCGCCTCCGTCGACGACCGGATCTCCGGACTGGAGTCCGGCGCCGACGACTATCTGACCAAACCGTTCGTGCTCGCCGAATTGGTGGCGCGGATCAAGGCGCTGCTACGTCGCCGCTCGGACGTTCCGGCCCCCGCCACACCGGGCGCGATCACAGTCGGCCCGCTGGAGGTCGATGTCGCCGGATACCGCGCATTGCTGAACGGCCGCGAAATCGAGCTCACCAAGCGCGAATTCGAGCTGCTGTCCACCCTGGCCCGCAATGCGGGCGTGGTGCTGAGCCGCGAACGGCTACTGGAATTGGTGTGGGGCTACGACTTCGCCGCCGACACCAATGTGGTCGATGTCTTCGTCGGATACCTGCGGCGCAAGCTGGAGGTCGAGGGCACGCCACGGCTGCTGCACACGGTCCGCGGCGTCGGATTCGTGCTGCGAGCGCCCAAGTGAGTTGGCGATGACGCCGCAGCTCGCGGCGCCCCGGAAACGGCGGCAGCGCACGTTCTCCCTTCGCACCCGGGTGGCCGGTGCGGCCGCGGTCGGCGCGATCATCATCGTCACCATCATCGGCGTGCTCTCCTCACGGGCCATCGAGCGCAACAACGTGGCCCAGACCGACCAGCAATTGGCGATCGCGTCGCGACTGGTGCTCATCGACTCGGTCTTGGCCGTCGGCGTGCTCGGACTGGTCGGTCCGAGCTACGACATGGCGGTGACGGTCCGCGACAACAACACGATCGTGGCGAGCACACCCATCCGCCTGCCCGAACAGCCGATCGGATCGCATACCGTCACCGTGAACGGCACCCCGTTCCGCGTGCTCACCACCACCGAGAACCAACCTGCGGGACGCGTTGTCTCTCTGGGCATTCCATCCACCGCAGCGGCACGCACGACCGCGGAGCAACAACGGTGGGTGCTCGCCGGAGCCGGATTGGCGATCGCCACCGCCGCCGCACTCGGCTGGTTGCTCGCGGGCCGCGCCGTCCGCCCGATCGTCGATCTCACCCGGCAGGTCGGCGCACGCAGCGGCTACCGCGATCCGGACAATCCACAGCCACCGGTCGACGGCTCCGGAGTCCGGGAGGCAGAAAAACTCGCCGAGGCGGTGAACACCCTGCTGCAACGGGTGGATCAGGCACAGACCGAAACCGCCGCCGCACTGGAGACCGCGCGCGATTTCGCCGCCGTCTCCGCCCACGAACTGCGCACCCCGCTCACCGCCATGCGCACCGATCTCGAGGTGCTGCGCACCCTCGACCTGGACGAGGCCCAGCGCGCCGAAATCCTCGGCGATCTGCAACGCAGCCAGGGCCGCGTCGAAACCACCTTGGCCGCACTGGAACGTCTCGCCTCGGGCGACCTCACCCACGAGCGCGATCACGTCGACACCGACGTCGGCGACCTGTGCGACCAAGCCGCCCACGACGCCATGCGACACTTCCCCGGCGTGACCGTCCGCATCGATACCGACGCCGAACTGATCACCCGTGGCCTCCCCGCCGGACTGCGCCTCGCGGTCGACAACGCCTTGACCAACTCCGTCAAACACGGCCGCGCCACCGAGGCCGTGGTCTCCGCCCACCGAATCCCCAATGGACACATACTGATAACCGTCGACGACAACGGCCGCGGCATCCCCGTCGAAGAACGCGCCGCCGTCTTCGAACGCTTCTTCCGCGGCAGCGAAGCCAGCAAAGGCGGCTCCGGACTAGGCCTCGCCCTGGTCGCCCAACAGGCCCAATTACACGGTGGCCGAGCCTATTTCGATGACAGTCCGCTCGGTGGTGTGCGCCTGGTACTCGACCTTCCGGAGCGCCGGACTACCACCTGAAAGACCGCCCGGCCGACACAGCGGCCGGTTCCTCGTACAGGTACGGGCCGATATTGCGCATCGCGCGGGCCACATAGTCATCCTTCTCGCCGACCGGAGCGACGTAGTGCAGAGCACTTTCGGCCGCTTCGATACTTTCCAGGCGGGCGATCATCCAGGCCGCGAGGTAGTGCGACGCGAGGCAGCCACCCGCGGTCGCGAGATTCCCCTTGGCGAAGAAAGGCTGCTCGAGCACATCGACCCCGGCTGCCTGCACCCACGGTTTGGTCGTCAGATCGGTGCAGGCGGGAACACCGTCGAGCAGTCCGAGCTTGGCCAAAACCAATGTCCCTGAGCATTGTCCGGCCAGCAGTTGTCGCGACGGGTCGAGTCGCAACCGCGCCATCAGCTCCCGGTCGGCGACGACTTCGCGGGTCTGCGCACCGCTACCGACAATGACCGCGTCCGCGCTACCGGCTTCTTCCAGCGTCGCCATCGACTCGATGACCACACCGTTCATCGAACGGACTCGCGCCGTAGGACTGGCGATCGATACCCGCCAGTCGGTCTTCCGGACCCGGTTGAGAACGCCGAGCGCGATGAGGGAATCGAGTTCGTTGTAGCCCTCGAAGGTGAGGATGGCGATGTGCATAACGGTTGCCTTTCCCGGTCGTTACCAGGCACCGTATGACCGCGACCCAATACAATCAAGAAATTGTCATGCATACAATCTGAGCGTGGCCGTCTCTAGATACAAAGGCGTCGTGGACGCGCTGGCGTCCGACATCCGAGCGGGGCGGTTGCCCTCGGGGACTCGGCTGCCGACCCATCGCCAACTCGCGGCCGGCGAAGGGCTGGCGTTGGTGACCGCGTCGCGGGTCTATGCCGAGCTCGAAGCCATGGGTCTGGTGAGTGGGGAACCCGGCCGAGGCACCTTTGTTCGCGAAATCGCGCTGCCGCCCAGCCACGGCATCGACCTGCAGGCGGCCGCGTCGGACGTGGTGGATCTCAACTTCAACTACCCGGCACTACCTGGCCAGGCCGATATGCTGCGGCAGGCATTGCGTCAGCTGGCGTCCCGGGGTGACCTGGAGGCCCTGCTGCGCTACCAGCCGCACGGCGGACGACCTGATGAGCGGGCCACAGTCGCCCGCCATCTGCGGCGTAATGGTTTGCCGGTCGGCGCGGATCAGGTGCTGATCGTCAGTGGCGCTCAGCACGGATTGGCCACCACCGCCATGGCGACGCTGCGGCCGGGAGACGTCGTGGCGGCCGATGCCCTGACCTATCCGGGCTTCAAGGTGCTCGCCCGTGCGCTGCACCTGGAACTGGCACCGCTTCCCGCTGCGGGTGACGCACCGGATCTCGATGCCCTCGAACAGCTCTGCGCGACGCGGCGGGTCCGTGCCGTGTACACGATGCCGACACTGCACAACCCGTTGGGCTGGGTCACCGGGGAGCACCACCGTGAGCAGTTGGTCGAGATCGCGCGCCGATACGAACTGCTCATCATCGAGGACGCCGCGTACGCCTTCCTGGCCGAGCAGCCGCCACCCCCACTGTCGGCGCTCGCACCGGAACGGACCGTCTATGTCTCCGGGCTCTCCAAGAACGTAGCGACCGGTCTGCGATTCGGATTCGTGACTGCCCCAACCACATTGGTGCCCGCCATCGAACGCGCGATCCGCACCACCACCTGGAATACCCCCGCGGTGATGACAGCGATCGCGTGCCGGTGGCTCGACGACGGCACCGTCACCAGGCTGGAAGCGCAAAAGCGCGATGATGCGAGGATCAGGCAGTCGATCGCCCGTGCGGTTCTGGCGGGGCTCCCTCAGGTCAGCCATCCGTCGTCGTATTTCCTCTGGCTCCCCCTGCCCGAGGAGGTGCGGGCCGACCAGATAGCGGCCGCGCTGCTGCGCGAACAGGTACTGGTGTCCACGGCGGAACCGTTCGCCACGTCCGCGCATGTGCCACACGCGCTCCGGTTGGCTCTCGGCTCGACAAATACCGACACCCTGCGCGAAGCGCTGAACAAGGTGAAACGGGTTGTCGACGCATACACCTACCGCTGATGAAACGTGAAAACCGGTCCGGGAGTGCGGATGACGGCTGCTGCCACCGTCACGTACTCCCGGACCGGTTCGCGGTATCCGTGTCCTACTTCGGCGGTGCGGTGACCTTGACCGGCTTACCCCACGCCGACAGCGTCACCTTGATGGTGCCCGGATCCCGTTTGACCACAGCCTGAACCAGGTTCGGGCCGTTGCCCGGCGAGGCGGCGGTCGACGGAAGGGCCGATGCCGAACCCGACGGCGGCGCGACATCCGCGATCCACAGGGTGATCGGGAACGTGCCTGCCGGGTCACCCGACTTGGGCACGATGGGGTCGATGACCGTGGAGTCGATGGTTCCGGTCAACTTCACGGTGTCGGTGCCGTCGATCTTCTCGCGGCCCTCCACCTTCGGGTTCTTCACCTGGGCGATGAGGTTGGCCAGACCCTTGTCCTTGTCGAGGATGACGCCCGGGTCGTAGATCTGTTCCGCCGGACCGATTTTGGCGTAGGCGGCGGAGCTACCGGTCTGCGCGTACATCTCCTTGTCGACGACCAGGAACTTGGCCTGGATGAAGTCGGCCTCGGGCTTGGTACGGACCTTCGCCTCGCCGATCGCCTGACCGGCGCCCTGCGGCTGGTTGGTCACATCGGCCGAGACGCTCTCGACCGGAAGGTTGGTGAGGTTGTCCACCTTCAGATTCAGGTGCACGGCCTGCAGGGTCTGGGTGGTCCTGGCGGACTCCTGCACGATCTGCGCCGCATCGGGCAGCTGACCCGAGGGCGGCGCGGACGAGGTTGTCTTGGAGTCGGAGCTGGAGTCGCAGCCTGTCACCAGTGCAGCGAACATCGACGCCGCGACCACGGCGGGCACGAGACCCGGTCGGCGAAGACGGATTCGGTGCGAGGTGCGTGCTCGCGCTGTCAGATCACTCAATGTTCTGCCCCCAGAAGAGTGCGAGGTCGGGTACGACCCGGGTGGTTTGACGAGGACAGCTGGTGCTGCCGCCCGGTGTAGTGCAGCATTTCGCCCGTCAGATTAGCCTGTCGCGCAGAGTAACTCGACCCCGTTCGCAAGGCGAAGTCCGAGGCGAGCCGCGCATGCTGCGGGTGCCGACGTTACCCTTGGTTCGGTCTTCTCGCAGAGATCGGGGGGAATCCGACGCGAAAGTTACCGGGTTAAGGGATTGTTTAGTGAGATGTAAGGCGCTGCAAGCACGATGCTGTCACGAAGGCTCAGGCAGTATGTGTGACTTTGGGGGGACATCCGGTTCGCCGGATGAAGCGCCCCCGCGCCTGTCCGCGATACACGCCATAACCCCGGGGCCGACAACGGCCACCGAACCGCGGATCAGACACGGAGGAATGCGATGACGAACAGCCGATCGGAAGCGGAGGAGCGGGACTTCCGTAGACCGCCCGGCCCGCCTCCTGGTGGTGGCCCGCAACTCTCGAATGTGTGGGTTTACAACGGAAAAACCTACGATCTGAGCGACTGGATCTCCAAACACCCCGGCGGCGAGTTCTTCATCGGGCGAACGAAAAATCGCGATATCACCTCCATCATCGGGTCCTACCACCGCGATCCCGAGCGAATCGGACGAATGCTGGAGAGATATGCGTTGGGGCGCAACGCATTACCCGAGGACATCCATCCGAAGGCCAACGCACCCGACTTCCTCTTCAAAGAGGGCTTCGACAGTTGGCAGGACACTCCGAAGTACCGATTCGACAATAAAGACGATCTGCTGCACAAGGTCAAGGCGCGGCTGAAAGAGCCGGAGCTGGCCGCGCGATTGCGGCGCATGGACACGATCTTCAACATCGTGGTCGCCGTGCTGGCCGTCGCATACTTCGCGGTGCAGGGTCTGCGTCTGTTCGAGCGCAGCTGGATGCCGCTGCCCGTCTTCGTCATCCTGATGGTGCTGCTGCGCAGCTCGCTGGCCGGATTCGGCCACTACGCGATCCATCGCGCGCAAAAGGGCCTCAACAAGATCTATACGAATACCTTCGATTTCAATTACGTCGCACTGGCTTTCGTCACCGCGGACGGCCATGCGCTGCTGCACCACCCGCATACCCAGAGTGAAGTCGATATCAAGAAGAACGTCTTCACCATGATGATGCGGGTGCCACGGTTGTATCGGGTGCCGATTCACACCCTCCACAAATTCGGGCACACGGTGACCGGCATGACCATTCGACTCCTCGATGTCTGCCGCCTCACCCGCAAAGTCGGCATCAAAGATATGTACGGAACCTGGGGTGGTGCGCTGCCGCACTTCATCGGTTCGTTCGGCGTGCGCGCGCTATTGCTCGGCGAGTTGGTGGTATTCACGCTGGCGGGCGACTTCTGGGCCTGGGCACTGCAATTCGTGGTGACGCTGTGGATCAGTACCTTCCTGGTCGTCGCGAGCCATGATTTCGAGGTGGAGGCCGAGGAACTCCCGGCCGCCGATACCGAGGACTGGGCCGTCAATCAGGTTGAGCAGGCCTACGACCTGAAGGTGATCGGAAATCGTTATATCGACTGCTTTCTCGCGGCCGGTTTGAGTTCGCACCGCGTCCATCACGTACTGCCGTTCCAGCGCAGTGGTTTCGCGAATATCGCCACCGAGGACGTATTGCGTGAGGAGTCGGCGAAATTCGGCATCGAGTGGCTGCCGGCGAAGAGCTTCTTCACCGACCGTTTCCCGAAACTCTGCCGCACCTACCTCTTGTCGCCCTCGCGCGAAGCCGAGGAGCGGAATTGGGGCTTCATCCGCGAGCATTGCTCGCCCGGGGCGCTGAAAACCTGTGCGGTCTACACGGTGCAGGGATTCACCGGAATCGGCACGGTCTGAGCCGATTCCGGAGGTCGACCGATCGAACCGCTGGTCAACGGCGGCGCCGATCACCATTTTTCACAAGAACGGGGAGAATTTCGTGTCAATCACTATCGATGAGGGAACGTCGGCGGCTCGTCAGGGGGACGAGCGCGGCCACGGCCTCGTGCAGCACGGGCTGCCACCCGCGCCGCCGACCACGGTCGGGGTGATCGAGAGCATCGCGACCGGTGCGCCGAGTCAACTCGTCGACCAGGCCGGCGCCGCCGATCGGGTGGCCGAGCTGTTCACCGATCCGCAACAGCGGGCGCGGATTTCGCGGATCTACCAGAAGACGAAGATCGACAGCCGCCGACTCGTCGTCGATCCGCTCGATCCCGAATTCCTGCAATTCGGCCGGGAGCGCGGCACGATCCGGGACCGGATGAATCTGTTCTACCGCCACGCGGTGCCGCTGGCCGTCGATGTCGCTGGTCGTGCCCTCGCCGGTATCGACGATGCGGCGGCGGAGATCGGTTTGCTGGTCTTCGTGACCAGCACCGGTTTCATCGCGCCCGGCGTGGATGTCGCGGTGGTGAAGCAGCTCGGGCTTTCGCCGTCGGTCGGGCGGGTCGTGGTGAACTTCATGGGCTGCGCGGCCGCGATGAACGGCATTCGGACAGCCGTGGATTATGTTCGGGCGCATCCGGATAAGAAGGCGATGGTCGTCTGCATCGAGCTGAGCTCGGTGAACGCCGTCTTCGACGACAACATCAACGATGTGATCATCCACAGCCTGTTCGGCGACGGCTGCGGTGCGGTGGTCATCGGTGCCGGCCAGGTCCAGCAGCCGCTGGCGCCGGGCCGGGTGGTGATCCGGGACAGCTTCAGCCGGCTCTTCGACGGTGCCGAGGACGGCATCGTGCTCGGGGTCAATCAGAACGGCATCACCTGCGAGCTGTCGGAGAATCTGCCCCAGTACATCTACACCGGGGTCGATCCCGTGATCACCGAGGTCTTGGGCCGCAATGGATTACAGAAATCCGATGTCGATCTGTGGGCGATCCACCCGGGCGGGCCGAAGATCATCGAGGAGTCCGTGCATTCGCTCGGTATCGCTCCGGAGCGGGCGACGCTGAGCTGGGATGTGCTGGCCAGATTCGGCAATATGCTGAGCGTGTCGCTGATTTTCGTGCTGGAACAAATGATTCGGCAGGAGGCGGCGAAGCCGATCTCGACCGGAGTGGCGTTCTCCTTCGCGCCGGGGGTCACCCTCGAAGGCATGATCTTCGACATCATTCGCCGGTAGTAAGCACCGGTCTCAGGGAGCGCAGCAACCATGCAACTCATCCGATTCCTCATCTCGATCTCCTGGATGCGGATCGCGGCCGTCATTGCCGCGGGCCTCATCTGCGGTGCGGCCAATACCTATCTGGTGACCCTCATCAGGGGTGTGGTGTCGCCGGAACCGCATCCGCACGTCAATATCCAGAGCTTCGTCCTCACCGGGCTGGTCATCCTGATCAGTGGTGTGGTGTCGCAGGTGCTACTGATTCGCCTTGCCCAAGAGGCGATCTACCGGCTGCGCGCGGATCTGAGCTCCGGGATCGTCTCGGCGCCGCTCGAGCACCTGGAACGGCTCGGCATGCACCGTCTGATGGCGACGCTGACCGAGGATGTGCGTTCGCTGTCGCAGGCAGTGACCGCCATTCCCAGCATCTGCATCGATGTGGCCACCATCGTCGGCTGCTTCGTCTTCCTGCTCGTGGTGTCGGGTCCGCTGTTCGCGGTGACCGTTGCGGGCACACTGCTCGGAATCGCCTGTGTCGAGCTGATTCTCGAGCGGGTGCGCAATATCTATCGCGAGGCGCGGGAGAACGAGGACGCGCTGTTGCGGTCGTACCAGGCTGTGACGCTGGGCATCAAAGAATTGAAGCTGCATCGGGGGCGGCGCCGCGATTTCATGGAGCGGCATCTGCTCGGTTCAGCCGCGACGCTGCGGGCGCAGAATGTCGATGCCGGATCCAAATTCTCGCTGGCACAGGGCTTCGGGCAGGCGCTGCAGCTCGGCACCATGGCGCTGATCCTGTTCGTGCTGGTCGCACCGCTCGACCTGTCGCGCGATGTGATGGTGGGGTATGTCCTGGTGACGACGTTCCTGGCGATGCCGATGCAGAACTTCATGCACCGCATCCCGGATCTGCTGCGCGGTGATGTGGCGCTGGCGAAGATCCGCGCGATGAATCTGTCCATGGAGACCATGCACGACGAGGAGCGGTTGCCGTTCACGGACCGTCCCGCCGTCGATTCGGCGCGGCTGGAGCTGACGAATGTCACCTACAGCTACCGGATGGAGCCGCCACCACCGTTCCCCCCGGGTCCCGGCGGGCCGCCGCCTGGGCCGCGAGGCGGCGCGCATCCGCCCGGGCGGGGGCCCCGCCCCGGCGGGCCGCGACCGGACGTCAACGGCCATCGGTTCGTCGACCACAGCGGACACGACAACCGGCCGATGCCGCTCGGCCCGCCACTCGAGCAGAGCAACGACGAGTCCGGATTCCGGCTCGGCCCACTCGATCTGGTCTTCGAACCCGGGCAGATCACCTTCATCGTCGGCGGCAACGGCAGCGGCAAATCCACGCTGGCCAAACTGATCACGGGACTGTATGTGCCACAGACCGGCGCGCTGTCGCTCAATGGCGAGCCGATCGACCACGAGAATATCGAGTGGTACCGGCAGAACTCCTCGGCGATCTTCACCGACTTCCACCTGTTCGAGGAGTACCTGGGCTTCGATCGGCCCGGACTCGACGGTGAAGTGCGCCGCTATCTCGAGCAGTTGCAGATCGCGCACAAAGTGACGGTGCAGGACGGACGGCTGTCGACCATCGATCTGTCGCAGGGGCAACGCAAACGGCTCGCGCTGTTGACCGCGCTGCTCGAGGACCGGCAGATCTATGTCTTCGACGAGTGGGCCGCCGACCAGGAACCCAAATTCCGCGACATCTTCTATCAGGAGATCCTCACCGAGCTCAAACAGCGCGGGAAGACCGTCATCGTGATCACCCACGACGATCGCTACTTCCACCACGCGGACCAGCTGGTCAAACTCGATTTCGGCCGGGTGGTCGCGGCGACGCGAACCGAGGAGCCCACCGGCGCCGAACGCTCCTGATCAACTGCGGCCCTTACGGAATTCTCAGAGTTCGGCCAATTCGGAGTTCTAGGGTCGGCAGATGTGGCTGGAAATCGCGCCCGCTGGGCCCTGCTCGCCGTTGCCGTTGTCATCGCCGGGGCGCTCGGTGGCGCCGTCACCGCTTGCTCGAGATCATCCGGTTCACCCGGCGGTATCGCATTGGTGAATGCCGATGCCGGGCCGACGGGTGCGCGCATCGCGCAGGGACTGCAGCAGGACGGCGGTGGTTACGAGTGGACCGTCGGCAAGCCGGGTGAACTCGACGCCGATGACTACGCGGCCGTGATCACCCTGCCCGCCGATCTCACCGAATCCATGGGCACGCTGGCGAGCGCGCAGCCGAAACGAGCCAAGGTCACGGTGGATACGCATAAGGGCGCGGACGCGGATGTGGTGAACGGCGCGGTGAATACGGTGACGCACCGGATCGGCGCATCCGGTGTCGATGCCGCCCTGGCCGCCGTCGCGCAGGCGCGCACCCAGCTGACCTCGGTGCAGTTCACCACCCAACTGCTCAATGCCGGAGTGAATGCCGCGGCCGCTGGTGCCGATCAGTTCAGCTCGGGCGCGGATCAGCTGCTCGGCTTCTTGGCCTACGCCAAAGAGGGCTCGGCACAGCTGACTTCGGCCATCGCACTGCTGAACTCGACCGTATCCGGCGCGGCCGCGCAGGCGAATCAACTTGCCTCGGCGCTGGATTCGACCGGCATCACGATCGGACAGGTACAGCAGACCGCTGATACGGTGAGCGGCGGTCTGGATCAGATCCTGCCACTGATGCGCGCGCTGCCCTTCGCGGGTGATCCGCAGGTCGCCGATATCATCGCGAAACTCGAAGGGCTACGAAATGTTTCCGGGCAGGCCGGATCCCAGCTGACCGATCTCGGCGATCTGGTCGGCAGCGCGGTCGATCCGAGCACCGACCTGGGCACGCTCCTGCGCACAGTTGTGGACCGATTGACCGGCGCCAGTGCGCAATTGGCCGAGGGCGCGAAACTCGCCGCGGGCCTGCCGCAGCTCGCCGATCAGGGCGGTGCCCAATTGGTCAGCGCCATAAGTCAACTCACCGGCGGCGTTACCCAACTCCAGCAGATCGCGACCAACCTCAGCACCCAAACCGACAAGGCCGTCGCAGCGCTACCCCAGCGGAGCAGCGCCCAGCAGTCCGCACTGGCGCTCGCGTTGACGGACCCCGTCGAGGTGGTCCGCAACTGACTGAGCCGTCGATACGTGTTGCCACGCCTGGCATTGTTCGTGCTGGCCCGGGTGGAACGCACTGGGCATCCTCGCCGTCGCCCACGAGGCCCGGCGCGTGGAGTTCGGCCGCCGAGCCATCCTGGGACGACTGCGGCCCGTGCTCTACGAGAGCACGGGCCGCAGTTGGGTTTTCAGCTCAGCTGGCGTTGAGCAGGTCGATCACGAAGACCAGCGTCTTGCCGGAGAGTTGGTGGCCGGAGCCGGCGGGGCCGTAGGCGAGATGCGGCGGGATGGTCAGTTGGCGGCGGCCGCCGACCTTCATGCCGGGGATGCCGTCCTGCCAGCCCTGGATCAGGCCGCGCAGCGGGAAACTGATCGATTCGCCACGCTTCCAGGAGGAGTCGAACTCCTCGCCGGACTCGAATTCCACGCCGACATAGTGCACCTCGACGGTGCCGCCGGGCACGGCCTCGGCGCCCTCGCCCTCGACGATGTCCTTGATAACCAGCTCGGTGGGCGCTGGGCCCGCCTGGAATTCGATCTCCGGCTTGGTCATTCGGCTATCCCCTCTGATAGGTGATGGTGGATTCGGTTGAAATTAGCGGCCGTTGATTTCGTGGTACTCGCGGTGACCGTACCCGGTGTAGATCTGGCGCGGACGGCCGATCTTCAAAGGCTCGCTGTGCATTTCCCGCCAGTGTGCGATCCAGCCCGGCAGCCGGCCCATCGCGAACAGCACGGTGAACATGCGGGTCGGGAAGCCCATGGCCTTGTAGATGACACCGGTGTAGAAGTCGACGTTCGGGTACAGCTGGCGCGAGATGAAGTACTCGTCGGTGAGCGCGGCCTCTTCGAGAGACTTTGCGATATCGAACAATTCGTCGTCGCCGCCGAGCTTGGACAGGATCGCGTCGGCATGCTTCTTGGCGATCGAGGCGCGCGGGTCGTAGTTGCGGTAGACGCGGTGCCCGAAGCCCATGAGCTTCACGCCGTCTTCCTTGTTCTTGACCTTGCGGATGAAGTCCTTGACGTTGCCGCCCTCGGCCTTGATGCCGTCCAGCATCTCCAGCACGGCCTGGTTCGCGCCGCCGTGCAGCGGGCCCCACAGCGCGTTGATGCCACCGGAGACGGAGGTGAACAGGTTGGCGTCGGAGGAGCCGACGAGGCGCACGGTCGAGGTGGAGCAGTTCTGCTCGTGGTCGGCGTGCAGAATCAGCAGCATGTCGAGTGCGGCGGCGATCTCCGGATCGACCTCGTAGGGTTCGGCCGGGAAGCCGAAGGTCATCCGCAGGAAGTTCTCCACCAGGCTCAGCGAGTTGTCCGGGTAGAGGAAGGGCTGGCCGACCGACTTCTTGTACGAGTAGGCCGCGATGGTGGGCAGCTTCGCCAGTAGTCGGATGGTCGACAGCTCGACCTGTTCGGGATCCTTCGGGTCCAGCGAGTCCTGGTAGTACGCCGAAAGCGCGTTCACCGCGGAGGACAGCACCGGCATCGGGTGCGCGTTGCGCGGGAAGCCGTCGAAGAACCGCTTGAGGTCCTCGTGCAGCAGGGTGTGGCGGCGGATCCGGTCGGTGAACTCGTCCAGCTGCGCCTGGGTCGGCAGCTCGCCGTAGATCAGCAGGTAGCTGACCTCGATGAAGTTCGAGGACTCCGCGAGCTGGTCGATCGGGTAGCCGCGGTAACGAAGGATGCCCGCTTCGCCGTCGATGTAGGTGATCGCCGACTTGGTCGGCGCGGTGTTCATGAATCCGGGGTCGTAGGTCACATACCCGGTGCTGGCCAGCATTTTGCCGAGGTCGACGCCGTCGTTGCCTTCTTTGGCTTCGGCGATCGTCATGGCATATTCGCCGCCGGGGTAGCTCAAAATCGGCTTGGCGTCGTTGATGTGGTCTTTTTCGGGCACGGAAGGATCCCTCTCAGGCTAGGACCGTCGGCATCGGGGTGCGGTCGGCACGGCGGTGCACTCACCTAGACGCTAGTCGCTGCTCGCACGGCCCGAGAACGAGGGTGCCCACCGGTCGACCTCACAAACAACTTCGCCTCAGGTGAGGTTTGTCGCGCTGTCGGACACCGGCACCGAGTGCGACCTGGCGACGCGATAGCGCACGAAGGCCGGGAACACGAGCGCAGCCAGCGACACCCCGATAACGACCAGCACACCGCCGCCCGCCGCGGCAACCGCGGTACCCAGGGCCGCTGCGGCAAAACCGTGGGCAACATCACCGATGCGCGGGCCACCCGCGACGATCACTATGAACACCCCTTGCAGGCGGCCGCGCATCTCGTCGGTGGTGACCGCCTGCAGCATGGCGATGCGCAGCGCGGCCGAAACCATATCGACCGCGCCGCCGAAGGCCGAGCAGGCCAACGCGATCCACAATCCCGGCCCGATGCCCAGGCCGTGACCGGTCCAGCCGACGGCGACGCCGAAGCCGACCATGGCCACCCCCCAGAGCGCGATGCAGACCACCACCGCGAGACCCTGGCGTCGCACATGCGAGATCCAGCCGGAGAACACGCCGCCGAGCACCGCGCCGATCGAAATGGAAGCGAACAGCAGACCGAGCGCGACGCCGCCGCCGGCCGGATCACCGAAGGTCTCGTGCGCGATCTGCGGGTAGAGGGCGCGCGGCATGCCGAAGACCATGGCGATCACGTCGACAACGAAGGACGCGAGCAGGATGCGCTGCGTCGCCAGATAGGCGAAACCGTCCAGGACAGTGCGGAATCCGGCCTTGCGCGCGGTTCCGGTCGGCGGGATGGCGGGCAGCCGCCACACCGCCCAGATGGTCGCGAGCAGCGCGATCGCGTCGATCAGATACAGGGTGGACAGACCGACGACGGGGATCAGCACACCCGCGAGCACCGGCCCGGCAATGGCCCCGGTCTGCTGCACGGTCATGCTGAGCGCACTGGCCGCGGCCAGATGTTCGGTGGGCAGCAACCGCGGGATGGCCGCACTGCGGGTCGGCTGATTTACCGCGAAGAGCGCCTGCTGCACGGCGAAAAGTCCGAGCACGATCCAGACGTTGTCGAGTCCGGCCGCGGCCTGCACCCAGAAGGCGAGTGCGGTCACACCGGTACCGCAGTTGGTGATGAGCATGAGCTTGCGCCGGTCCATCACATCGGCCAGCGCACCGCCCCACAGACCGAACACGATCAGTGGGACCAGGCCGAACAGACCGGCCAGGCCGACATAGCCGGAGCTGCCGGTGATCTCGAATATCTGCTGCGGCACGGCCACCACGGCCAACTGCGAACCGATGACGGTGACGATGTTGCTGGTCCACAACCGTCGGAAATCGGGATAGCGCAGCGGGGTGGTGTCGGCGAGCAGTTTCACCGACCGCAGCGTAATCAGTCGGTCAGTAGCTCAACAATGTTGGGGTTTGACGATTCAGCATCGCGGAGCGATTCGATGAGGGGTGACGGGTGGGCTTTCTAGGGTTGTAGTCGGTCGACCGTCATGACATCGCCGCTGATCCGCACCCGGATCCGGTTGTGCAGCCGACCTCTGCGCCCCTGCCAGAACTCCACCTCGTCGGGTCGGATCAGGTAGCCGCCCCAGTGCGGCGGCACCGGGATCTCGTCGATGTCGGCGAAGCGGGCAGTGGTCTCGGCCAGCGTGCGATCGAGTTCGGCGCGTGAGGCGATCGGCCGGGACTGCCGCGAAGCCCAGGCGCCCAGCTGCGAATCGCGTGGCCGGGAGCGCCAGTAGACGGCGGTCGTCTCCGCGGAGACCAACTCGACCGGCCCACGCACGTGCACCTGTCGACCAAGCGCGGGCCAGACGAAGGTCGCGGCTGCGAATGGAACGCCAGCCAATTGGTTGCCCTTGGCCGAGTCGTAATTCGTGTAAAAAGTCACACCTTCCGGCGAGAGGCCTTTACACAGCACCGTCCGTGCGACCGGACGCGGCCCGACATCGGTGAGCGCGACGGTGGCGACCACCATTGCATTGGGCTCGGGAATGCCGACCGCGGTGGCCTGTTCGATCCAGTGCCGCAGCAGCGGCTCCCAGCCGCCTGCCAGCCAGGTTTCGTCCAGATCGGTGTCCTCACCGCTGCCGAATGGCATGCCGCCGTAGTCGACTCGCATGGCGGCCAAATCGCTCGCCGGGAAAAGAACCCGATCATTTGCGGCCATTTCCTGACCGAGAGATGAATTGTCCAGGTCACGCATGGGCCAGACGTTACTCCGCGGTAGCAGGGAGCTAAGGTTTTGTTGATCGGCATGTGCTCGGCGAGCCACACCCCTCATCGACGAGAACAGGCCTTTTCCAGCGACCTGCAAGCAGTCGCCAAGGAACGAACCGAAGTGCAAGGAGAGTCACAGAATGACTACCAGCCATGCGGTGCCCAGTGGGCAGACCGCCGTACCCCCTGATTTCGTCAGCGGCTTGGAAGGCGTGGTGGCATTCACCACAGATATCGCCGAACCCGATAAGGACGGCGGCGCGCTGCGCTACCGCGGCGTCGATATCCAGGACCTGGTCGGCTCGCGGGTGACCTTCGGCGATGTGTGGGCACTGCTGGTGGACGGTGAATTCGGCCGCGGCCTGCCGCCCGCGGAGCCGTTCCCGCTGCCGGTGCACACCGGTGACGTGCGCGTCGACGTGCAGGCCGGACTGGCCATGCTCGCCCCGATCTGGGGCTACCAGCCGCTGCTGGATATCGACGACGAGACCGCGCGGGAGAATCTGGCGCGCGCCTCGGTCATGGCGCTGTCCTATGTCGCGCAGTCCGCGCGCGGCATCTACCAGCCCGCGGTGCCGCAGAAGAAGATCGACGAGTGCACCACGGTGACCGAACGGTTCATGACCCGCTGGAAGGGCGACCCGGATCCGCGGCACACCGAGGCCATCGACGCCTACTGGGTTTCCGCGGCCGAGCACGGCATGAACGCCTCCACCTTCACCGCACGGGTCATCGCCTCGACCGGCGCCGATGTCGCGGCGGCGCTGTCCGGCGCGATCGGCGCGATGTCGGGTCCGCTGCACGGCGGCGCACCCGCGCGCGTGCTGCCGATGATCGAGGCCGTCGAAAAGTCAGGTGACGCACGCGCTTTGGTCAAGGGCATCCTGGACCGCAAGGAAAAGCTGATGGGCTTCGGCCACCGGGTGTACCGGGCCGAGGATCCGCGTGCCCGCGTACTGCGCGCCACCGCACAGCGCCTGAATGCCCCGCGTTTCGAGGTCGCCGCCGCGCTGGAGCAGGCCGCGCTCGCCGAACTGCGCGAGCGTCGTCCGGACCGCGCCATCGAGACCAATGTGGAATTCTGGGCGGCGGTCATCCTGGACTTCGCCGAGGTCCCCGCGCACATGATGCCCGCGATGTTCACCTGTGGCCGCACCGCCGGTTGGTGTGCCCATATCCTGGAGCAGAAGCAGCTGGGCAAGCTGGTCCGCCCGGCCGCCATCTACACCGGCCCCGGCCCGCGCCAGCCGCAGGACGTCGCAGGCTGGTCCGCCATCGCGCACGTGTAGCTGTGTTATTGGCCGCGTGGCCGCGGCGTGTTCGCGGCCCCCTGGTGTCTCGCGTCCGAGCCGTCGAGACTCGCGCCTTCGGCGCATGCGCTTCGACGACTCGGACGCGAGACGGGCCGCGAACGGTCGCTCGTAAGACTCGCTCCGTGGTGGTCGCATATGGCGGATCGTTCAGCACATGACGCACACACACCGGACAGTCGAGTCCTTGTGCCTACGGCGCATACGCTTCGACCACTCCAACGCGAGACAGGCCGCGAACGGATCGCCCGTAAGACTCGCTCCGTCGGGGTGGGGTGAGCGAGCAATCTCGCTGCCGACATTCCGCGTAGCATCTCGGGGGACGCTGTGAGAGAGAGTTAACGGGGAATGCTGGATAGGAACGTGTCGCGGCGGCGGCTGATCGGATTCGGTGCCGCGGCTGCGGCTTTCGTCGCTGGTTGCAGTACCGACAAGGGCAGAACGACTACCGCGCAATCGAGAACGACCACCGCCGCGAACGCCGTTGATGTGCAGGCCATTCCGAGATCCCCGTTGCAGCAGATGCCCGCGGCCACCTCCCCCGCGGCGGTGGCCGCCCGGCACGCGGGTGCGCAGCCGACGCGGTGGGGCATGGAGATGGACGGCATCACAAGCACTTTCGCGGCGACCGGTAAACAGATGGCGGTCACCTTCGACGCGTGCGGCGGGCCCGGAAATAATGATATCGATGAGACATTGCTGAATCTGCTCATCTCCCAGCAGATTCCGGCCACGCTCTTCCTCAACAAACGCTGGATCGACGCGAATCCCGGTCGCGCCGCGCAATTGGCCGCCAATCCGCTGTTCGAGCTGGCCAATCACGGTGTGGCACACAAGCCGCTCTCGGTGACCGGCCGGGCCGCCTACGAAATCCCGGGCACCGGCTCGCCACGGGAGGCCGCCGACGAAGTCTGGGCCAATCACGAACGGCTCACCACCCTGCTCGGCAAACCGCCGCGGTTCTTCCGCGCGGGTACCGCGCACTATGACGACGTCGCGGTCGCGATCGTCAACGAATTAGGTGAGCGGCCGGTCGGTTTCAGCATCAATGCCGACTACGGCGCCACCGCGAGCGCGGCGCACGTGCAGAATGCGATGAAAGCCGCCGCGCCCGGCGCGATCTCGCTGGCGCATATGCACCGGCCGAATTCCGGAACGGCCGCAGGCATGACGGCGGCGCTGCCCGCACTGCGATCAGCGGGGTTCACCTTTGTCCATCTCTGAGCACCGTTGCCGCCCGTAGCCGGGCTCGGTACGCCATCGTGCCGGTGAGCCGCGGGGTGCAATTATTACGGTATGGAGTGCACGCACCCGGGATCGCGCCAATAACGCGCAACCTCCGGCGGCGAGCCAGTATGGTACCGATGCTGACCGGTGTCCCGATGTCAGCCGACCGCCTGCCGGTCGCTCGAAAAAACAAAGGTGAGACGGATTGCGGCCGTGCACCGGGCATTTCGCCAGCGCGAAGTGACCGGATCGGCCCGATCCGAGCGGAAGGCGGTATGTAGGGTGGCGCAGGGAATCTTCGCGCACACTCGGTGGCGGAATCTCGAGCAATGGCGAGTCCGCTGGAAAGTCGGCGCGGCCGTTGCACTTCCGCTGGCCGCGGCCATTCTGCTCGGCGGTCTGCGCCTGACGGTCTTCTTCCGCGATTACTCCGAATACGACAGTGCGGCCGATCGCATCTCCGATATTCCGGCGATCACCGCACTCGAATCGGCGGCCTCGACCGTCGCCGGCGGGCAGGTCTACGGCACCACCACCGACCAGGACCTGGTCGAATTGTCAACGGCTATTACCGATGCCACGTTGCGCGCGAAACGCAAAGGCATCGACGCGACGGTCGCCAGGGCGCTGAAGCAGATGACCGCGACCAGCGAGGTCATCCGCTCGGGCGGTAAGGGCGGCAGCGATCCGGTCAAGGCCATCGAGCTCAACAACGCGATCGTCGTCGATGCCGTCGGCACCGTGGACAAATTGCTCACCCCGATCGGCGTCGGCTCGGTCGTGGCCGCGAAGGCGCAGCTCTCCGATGTGCTCGTCGGCAAGGTCGAGGGCTTCAACTGGCTGATGGCGGCCATGACGGCGATCCAACAGCCGACCCAGGCCGAGAATTTCCATATTGCGCAGGGACGCATCCTGGCCGCGGCCGATGCGATCGAACGGGTGTTGCCTGCGGCCAAGCCACAACTCGATCAGGTGGTGAGTCCCAATACCGCCGTGCTCAAGGACATGATCGAGGTCGCGATGCGCACGCACGTCGTCGACCTGGTCGAGTTGCGGCGGCTGGCCCTCGAATCCCGCGATGTCTTCACCGGATTGACGCGCGAGATCGTGCAAGGCGTCATCCGCGATGTCGACGACAAGGTCGCCGAGGCCCGATCCGCGGCCGTGCAGGCCTCCCTGGTCGTGCTCGGGACCGTGATCGCGGCGCTCGCACTCGCGCTGTGGGTCGCGCACTCGCTGCTGCAGCCGCTACGCAGGCTGCGGGCGGGTGCCAGCGA
Organism: Nocardia sp. NPDC102475; assembly: GCF_055584605.1. Lineage (NCBI taxonomy): Bacteria > Bacillati > Actinomycetota > Actinomycetes > Mycobacteriales > Nocardiaceae > Nocardia > Nocardia sp. NPDC102475. Next base: position 226,509 of record NZ_JBVJLS010000008.1, read on the forward strand.
ACTCGCCGAAAAGGACCTCCCGAGCGAGGTCGAACGGATCATGCGCGGCGCCCAACTCGAGGACATCGAGGTGAAACCGGTGCCGGTGCACACCGGTGAGGAAATCGGCGAAATCGCCCGCACCGTGGACGGTTTGCACACCCAGGCACTCAAACTCGCCGCACAGCAGCAACTGCTGCGCGACCAGGTCAACGACATGTTCGAGACCATGGCGCGGCGCAGCCAGACACTGGTCGATCGCCAGCTCAGCATGATCGAGGCGCTCGAATTCGAGGAGAAGGATCCCGAGCGGCTCGGCCAGCTCTTCCGGCTCGACCACCTGGCCGCGCGCATGCGGCGCAACAGCGCGAATCTGCTGGTGCTGGCCGGAACGCGGTCGCGCCACGATCGGTCCGGACCGGTCGAGGTGCGCGATATCCTGCGCGCCGCGGTCTCCGAGGTCGAGGACTATCAGCGGGTCAAATCCGGTGCCACACCGGACGGTTGGGTCGCGGGCATCGCGGCCACCGATGTGGTGCATCTGATCGCGGAGATGCTGGAGAACGCGCTGCGTGCCTCACCGCCCGACAGCGATGTCACCTTCGCATACAGCCGGACCTCCGAGGGCGGCTTGCTCATCGAGGTCATCGATGAGGGCATCGGCATCACGGCGAGCGAACTGAACGAGATCAACGAGCGGTTGGCGACGCCGACCGTGGTCACCGTCGCGACGACCCGGCAGATGGGCATGTTCGTGGTCGGCAAACTCGCCGAGCGGCACGGCATCACGGTTCGACTGCGCCGGACGCACGATCGCGCGCTCAGTCCGGGAATCACCGCGAGCCTGCACATTCCGCCCGCGCTGATCGAGGTGCCGTCGCAGGATGCGGAGAATCCGTCGACGCTGAAGCCGGTGATTCCGGTGCATCGGGACACGCTCGGTACCAAGGCGACGGCAGAGGCGGGCGCGGGTGTTGCCGAACCCGCGGCCAAGGCGGTCATACCTGTTGCCAAGGCAGAACCCCCGGCACGTCGGATCGGTGCGCCGCCGTCGGCCGCACCCAAGCCGGCCGAACCTGCGGCGGATGCGCCCGCCGCACCGCCGGTGATCACCAGTTATGGTCTCCCGAAACGGGTTCCGGGAGTCAACCGCAAGGGTCGGCGCAAAGCGGGCGGGGCTGCTGCGAAGCCGTCGAGCACCACCGCGGCGGCGGGCGCGCCACCGCAGTCCGCTAGCGTGGCCGATTCGGGTCCCCCGACCGGGCCGCAGGAGCGGGTGGCGAAGACGACCTCGTTCTTCCAATCCGAAGAGGGGGATTCGGCGGAGACCGTCGAATCCGCTTCGAACGGGTCTGCTTCGAACGGATCGACGCAGCCCACCGAGGGGGAAGCGGCAACGCCGATTTTCGCCGGCATGATGTCGGCGTGGTTGGCGGATCCGACTACGGGGGAGCTACCGATTTTGACGAATTGGCATTCGGCGGCGGATGAAGGCTGGTCGGCGGCAGAGCGGGCAGCGGATCCGACAATCACGGAAAGGACAACGTCCGGGCTACCGAAACGAGATCCAGGGAATCAGTTGGTGCCGGGTGGGGCCGAATCGGGGTCGGCGGCAACGGAATCTGCGGCGAGCACGCGCCGCGACCCGGAAACGATCCGCACAGGATTGAACCGGTATCAGCGGGGGGTACGTGACGGAAGAGCCACTGGTAAGTTGAAACCCCTTGCAGCCGAGGATGTTCGATGACCGCACCTGAACAAGCACCACCCGAGACCGCGTCCCGCGCGGTCTCGGCGAAAATCGTGATAGCCGGCGAGATGGGGGTCGGCAAAACTACGCTGGTCGGCGCGGTTTCGGATATCGTTCCGCTGAAAACCGAAGCGCTGATGACCGACCTGAGTTCCGAAATCGACGACACCTCGGCGGTCCCGGATAAGACGACCACCACGGTCGCCATGGATTTCGGCCGGATCACCCTGTCCGACGATCTGGTGCTGTACCTGTTCGGCACGCCCGGGCAGCACCGGTTCTGGTTCATGTGGGACGACCTCAGCCTCGGCGCGATCGGCGCGATCCTGCTGGTCGACACCCGTCGAGTGGACGAAAGTTTCGCCGCGGTCGACTATTTCGAAGAACTCGGACTACCGTTCCTGGTCGCGGTCAACGAATTCGAAGGCGCCCCCAAGTTTCCCGAGGAGGCCATCCGCGATGCCCTCTCGCTATCCGCCGATGTTCCGGTGATGATGATCGACGCCAGGGACCGGGAATCCGCCAAGACCGCGCTCATCGCACTGACCGGACATGCGCTGGCGCGGGTGAAAGCCAAGAGTTAGCGAAGCGGCGGCTCGATGCCGAGCCGCCGCCCTAATCCTCATCGAGGGAGGCAAGCCAGTCGACCGCGACGGATTCGCCGCGGTCGACGGTGAAGAAGGCGACCTCCAGATGTTGGCCCAGATCGACGAGGCCGATCGCGGCCAGCGGTACCGGTTGGATCAGACGCACGCGCCACGGTTTCGCCTCGTCCCAAGCGCGCAGTTCGAGGTCCAGGCGCAGCACCGGGTCGTCGCGACCGGCGTAGTCGGCGGCGACCGGCGCGGCGGCGAGCACGGTGGCATCGGCGCGGCGGCCGTCGGACAGGATCTTCGAAATGCTCGCCCGGCCGGTCTCGGCGATATCGGGCACATAGAGCACCAGTCGGTCGCGATCGCCCGGATCGACCCGGCAGCCGACCACATCTCCGGGCTGCATCCACTCCAGGTCGTCCTCGCGCATCCGCTGCCGCACCCGGGTTTCGTATGGCAGCGCGCCTTCTACCTGCACTCGAACCCAGAAAACGTGTCCGGGTTCACTGCGCTGCGGCCGCACGCCGAGAATGGTCGCCGAGCCGATCGCGCCGTGAATGAGCAACTCGCGCCGCTGCGCATCCGATAGCGCACCCGTGCGCAATCCGAAGTTTCGCGGCCCCCTGCTGCGCTCTCGCCACCCCGTGCTAGCCGACGCAAGGTTCATGGGCGATAACGTTAGCCGGAGTGTGGTCAGAGTCACAGCATTACCACCGTCTACCCTGTTGGCCATGACCGCTGAGTTCCCGATCATTCCCGACGATCTCAAGCCCGCCGACGGACGGTTCGGCTGTGGCCCCTCCAAGGTGCGCCCGGAGCAGTTGCAGTCTCTGGTATCCGTCGGCGCCTCGGTGTTCGGAACCAGTCACCGGCAGAAGCCGGTCAAGGATGTGGTCGCACGCGTGCGCAGCGGCCTGCGCGAACTGTTCGCGCTGCCCGACGGCTACGAGGTGGTGCTGGGTAACGGTGGCACCACGGCGTTCTGGGATGCCGCCGCCTTCGGTCTGATCCGCGAGCGCTCGCTGCACCTGACCAACGGTGAGTTCAGCTCGAAGTTCGCCGCGGTGGCCAAGGGCAACCCGTTCATCGGCGATCCGATCGTGGTCTCGGCGGAGCCGGGCAGTGCGCCCGAGCCGGTTTCGGACCCGTCGGCCGACCTCATCGGCTGGGCGCACAACGAAACCTCCACCGGTGTTTCGATCCCGGTGCAGCGTCCGGCGGGTTCGGAGAACGCGCTGATCGCCATCGACGCCACCTCCGGTGCAGGCGGTCTGCCGGTCAACATCACCGACGCCGATGTCTACTACTTCGCACCGCAGAAGTGCTTCGCCTCCGACGGTGGTCTGTGGGTCGCGCTGATGAGCCCGGCCGCACTGGCCCGGGTCGAGGAGATCAAGGCCTCGGGTCGCTGGACCCCGGAATTCCTTTCGCTGCCGATCGCGATCGACAACAGCAGCAAGGATCAGACCTACAACACCCCCGCACTCGGCACCCTGCTGCTGTTCGCCGACCAGATCGAGTGGATCAACGGCAACGGCGGGCTGGACTGGGCGGTCAAGCGGACGCTGGATTCGTCGTCGCGGCTGTATTCCTGGGCCGAGTCGAGCTCCTTCGCCACCCCGTACGTCACGGATCCGGCGCACCGCTCACAGGTCGTCGGCACCATCGACTTCGCCGACTCGGTCGACGCGGCCGCCGTCGCCAAGGTGCTGCGCGCCAACGGAATCGTGGACACCGAGCCCTACCGCAAGCTCGGCCGCAACCAGTTGCGCGTCGGCATGTTCCCCGCCATCGACCCCGAGGATGTTTCGCAGCTGACGCGTAGCATCGACTGGGTTGTCGAAAAGCTGGGGTAAATCGAGCTCGGTCATAGCGACACGCCCACTTTCGACACGCTATAACTTGTAGCGCAGCGAGTTGAATAGAGCAGATTAGCGGGGCGCGGAGGGTCTTTCGCAGATTTCCGCCCCGCGTGTCTTGCCTCGAGATCATCAGTAGTGCACTACTGTTTCGGAAAGTGGGCGGTGTCGCGAGCCGACGCGATAAGGAGGTAACGGTGCGTGAACTTCGAGTGATCGGGGTGACGCCCGACTCCACGCACATCGTGTGCATCGACACCGAGACCGGCACCAAGTACCGGCTGCCCGCCGACGACAAGCTTCGAGCCGCAGCACGCGGAGACCTTGCCCGATTCGGCCAGATTGAGATCGAGATGGAAGCAACTATGCGTCCCCGCGATATTCAAGCTCGTATCCGTGCCGGGGCATCCGTTGAACAGGTCACCGAAGAATCCGGTATGCCGCTGAGTCGCGTGGAGCGATTCGCCTATCCGGTGCTGCTGGAGCGGGCCCGCGCCGCCGAACTCGCGCAGAAGGCGCATCCGGTGCGCGCCGACGGTCCGGCCGTGGAAATCCTCATCGATATCGTCACCGCCGCGTTCACCGAGCGCGGGCACACACTCGATAATGCCGAGTGGGATGCCTGGAAGGACGAAAAGGGCTTCTGGGTCGCGCAATTGCAGTGGCAGAACGGCCGTTCCGAGATCGCCGCGCATTGGCGCTACCAGCCCGACGCGCACGGCGGCTCGGTTTCCCCGCTCGACGATCCGGCCTCGGACCTGATCGATCCAGACTTCGGCCGTGCCCTACGCGGGCTCGCCACCATCCTGCCGCCGCAGGCGGAAATCGAGGCGCCGCCGGCGCCCGAACCGCCGGTAGAGACCCGGCCGGTGGAACCGCGTCCGGCCGAGTCGCGTCCGGCGCGCGAGGCCGCGGCGGCACCGGCGCGTCCGGCGGCCCGGACCCAGCCGACGTTGGACGAGTACTACGAGCAGCGATCCGTCGCGGCCGGTGGTAGCAGTACGCCGGTCAGCGCGGGTGGTGCGGCAGCCGCGATTCCGGCCGCCGCGAGCACGAATGCCATTCCGGCCGCGAGCGGTTCCGCTGCGGTCACCGCCGGGACGAATACGGCTCCGGCCGCCGGTGGTGCTCCGGCTGGTGCGGGCACCGCCCCGGCCGCGCCCGCTGCTGCCCCGGCCAAGACCGCGAAGCCTGCCGCCAAGCCCGCTGCTTCGGAGGAAGCTGCGAAGAAGGCGCCTGCTAAGGCAGCTCGGAGCAAGCGGGGAAAGGCTCCGATGCCGTCCTGGGAGGACGTGTTGCTCGGGGTGCGCAGCTCGGGGCACTGAGTTTCGTTCCTGCGTAAGGGGTTTCGGACGCAGGCAGCGCCCCTCCGGGGAGCGATGCATTTCTCTCTCGCGTGCGGACAGCCGTGGCGTCCGGACGCGCTTCGGACACAGCCTGACTTTCGACCCAGTGGCGGGCGCTCACCCCCCCCGACCAAGATCAGGTGGACATGGTGGCGGGGACTTCTCGGGCGATGCCGCCATAGTTTCCACCTGATCTTGATTTGCTGCGAATTTCTGAGGCCTGTTGGCGTGTTCGAGTACGGAAGGGCCGACGTTGGCGCGGGAGTGCGGGTAGATTTTTCGGGGTGTCGTCGACTTGATAAGTCGACGTCGGGCGGTTCACGGTAGCGGGAGTTGCTAGAGGGCGCCGTGGGTTGCTCAAAGTTTGCGGAGCTGTTTGGTGCAACCATCGGGAGGTGCCGGAAATGCTGTCCAAGGCTTCGTCTCTCTGGTACGTCGACGCACAGGATCCGTTGGCGGTACTCCGCGCGAACCACGATCCGGACCCCGAAGCCGCGCTCGCGCTGGCGAAACAGCTGCACACGGACCACGATGTCATGCCGATCATGGTCGGCACGCTGGGCGGTTGCGCCGGACCGGATGCCGACGAGGTGTACATCGGCTGCTATCCCGGGGTCACGGTGGTGTGCTCGGCACAGGCCGCGCGTGCGCATCCGACGGCGCTGGCGGAATTGCTGGTTCGCCCGCTCGCCTCGGAGCACACCTATCTGATCTCGTTCGACGCGCATCGCGGCTGGGGCGCGTTCGCGCATTGGGAGCGTGGCGAATTCCGGCGCTCGTTCAGCTCGACGCGGGTGAACATCCTGGAGGACGAGGGCCTCCCGCTGGTGTGGGAGCGTTCGTATTGGGCCGGTGATCATCCGGTGCGGTGGCAGGCCGGGGAACTGCCCGACCCGCAAACCCTCCCCTTCGACCCGCCCGATTTCGCCGACGCCGCCAATAACGAATGGCTCGGCTTCCACTACCGCGCCCCGGCCCCCGCAGGCGCACTGGTACCAGGCGATATCGCGGTCTGCGGATTCACCCTCTACCCCAAGGGCCAAGCACCCGACCCCGCCGACCTGATCCCACTGGGAGAGCACAACGGCGACACGAAACCGAGACGAGGTCTGCTCGACTGGCTGCGCGGCAAGGATCGCGTCTCGTAAGGGGGCTACTAACCCGACAGGCCGCCGATGATCAGGACCAACCAGCCGAGCAACACACCGGCGGTGCCGCCACCGATGACCCACCGGGTCACCGGTGCCAGGCGCCAGCGCCAGGCGGTGGGTGCGGCGCCGCCGACCGCGACCAGATTGACCAGGATCGCGAGCAGCGGATGGACGTCCGCCAGCGCCGAGCCGAATGCGTACACCGCGACGGCCGTCAGCAGTGCGACCATGGTCGCGACGGTGAGTCCGGCGGCCCACGGTGTCGGATCCTGGTACGGCTGGTAGGGCCGGTACGCCCCGTTCGGGAAGTAACTCACGACGTCCTCACCCGTTCATAGAACGCCATGGCGGCCGCGGTCGCCACATTGAGCGAATCCGTGCCGGGTGACATCGGGATGCGGGCTCGAATGTCGGTGGCGCACATGGCTTCCTCGGTCAATCCGGGGCCCTCCGCGCCGAGCAGCAGCGCCACGCGCTCCCCCGTCATCGCCGTCGCCAAATTCACCGCGGCCGGGTTCGGGGTGAGCGCGATGATCTGGAATCCCTTGCTCCGCAACACATTCAGCCCCTCCGGCCACTTCGGCAGTTGCGCGAACGGCACCCGCAGCACATGCCCCATCGACACCCGCACCGCACGCCGATACAGCGGATCGGCGCACCGATCGCCGAACAGAATCGCCTCGACGCCCAGTCCGGCCGCATTCCGGAACATCGAGCCGAGATTCTCGTGATCGTTCACGCCCTCCAACACCGCGACCGTGCGGGCCCGCTCGATGACGTCGTCCACGGTCAACTCCGCGGGCCTGCGCGCCACCGCGAGCACCCCGCGATTGAGATGGAACCCGACCACCTCCGCCATCACCTCGGCACTCGCCCGGTAATACGGCACATCGATCCGCGACAGATCCTGCGCGAGTTCCACCCGCCGCTTCTCCACTCCGAGCAGCGCACTCGGCCGAAACCGCGAATCCAACATCCGCTGGACGACCACCACCCCCTCCGCGATCACCAACCCTTTGCGCCCCGGCAGATCCGGCCGCCGATCCGCCGACTTCAGATCGCGAAAGTCATCGACCCGCGGATCAGCGGGATCGTCGATATCGATCACATCAGCCACGACATCATCCTGCCGCGCCAACCCCGCCCGGCCACAATCGGATCCATCATCGGCCGACACCCGTCGCCGAGATCTCCGAGACCAGAATGACCTCCAGTGTCGACATCTCCGGCTGCGGGCGCGTGGTCAGAGCATGAACTGAAAGCGAGCCCCGGGTCGACTAGAGCTAGATCGGCTGATTTGCGAGTCCGGTCCGGACAGTGATGACCGCGCCGCGCGGAAAGCGTCGACGAAAGCCCCGGAAAACCAGGCGTCGCGGCTCCCCGGCGCATTCCGCGTGAATGTGCAGGTGGAAGCGCCGCGGCGATCCACGGTCCCGGTTCCAGGAATCCACCGGTTACGCGGGGAACCCGCACCACGGCCACCACCGACACGGCGAACGCGAGCAACTCGAGGTGCAAGGCGGGAAAGGGCGCGCTCCGCAAGCTCGGCGCGAGAAATTCGTCCTTCCGCGGTGATAGTCACGGTCGGTGGACCAGTGAATCGGCTCCGATCATGCAGCCCACTCAGACGATCGGGCCGGCTCGAGCAGCGGTCCACCACTTTTGTTCGGGTGCGGGTTTTGGGCGTCGATCCGAGCGAAGTGGCGGTAATTCGGGTGCGGGCGGGTCGGGGGGCGTGCGATGGTCGAGGGATGACGCTGATACCCGGCATCACCATTCGGTCGGCCACCGAGGATGACGTGGCGGCCATTCAGTTGCTCGGCGACACCTCGTTCGGGATGCGCAGCGAACCGGAGTATGCGGAATTGCGGGCGCAGGTCTTTCCGACCGAGGAAGCGATCGTCGCGATCGAAAACGGGCGCGTCGTCGGACATGCCAGGTCCACTCGGATGACGCTGACAGTGCCCGGGGAGCGCACGGTCGAGGCCTGTGGAATCGCCGGGGTCGGGGTCGCGCCGACACACCGGCGGCGCGGGATTCTGCGGGCCATCTACACCGAGCAGCATCAGCGCACCGAGGCGGCCGGGCTCCCGCTGACCATCTTCACCGCGAGTCAGGGCGCCATCTACGGCCGGTTCGGGTACGGGCCGACGATTCGGCAGAACGCGGTCTCGATCGACCGGCGGTTCGTCGACTTCCTGCCGTCCGCACCCGATCCGGGCGGCGTGGTGCTCAGCACCATGGCCGATGCGGGCGAGCAGCTCCGCGCGATCTACGACCGCTGGCGGCGTCTGGTTCCCGGTGCGCAGGCGCGTCCCGAGGCCCGCTGGCAGATGGACCTCTCCGATTCGCCCGCGTTCCGCGACGGCGGCACCGAGCTCTTCGCATTCCTGCACCCGGACGGTTATGTGCTGTATCGCTACCACCGTCGCGAACAAGGCAAGTCCGCGGTGGTAGAGGAGATGCGCGCGGTAACCCCGGAAGCGCAAATCGCGTTGTGGCGGGCACTATTCGGGCTGGAGCTGTGCACTCACGTCGAGGCGGCGATCACCGACAACGATCCGCTGCCGTATCTGCTCACCGATCTCCGACTGGTGCGCACGAAGGCGCGCTTCGACGATTTGTGGTTGCGGCTCATGGATGTTCCCGCGGCGCTGGCCGCTCGCTCATACCTGCTCGACCTCGATATCGTTCTCGCAGTGCAGGATCCGTTCCGCAACGCGGGCGGCACCTTCGCGCTCACGGTGCGCGACGGCATCGCCGAATGCACACCCACCACCCGCCCACCCGACTTCGAACTCGGCATCGACGTCCTGGCCTCCATGTACCTCGGCGCCTACCCGGCCCGCGTCTTCGCAGCCGCCAACCGCCTGCAGGCCAAGGACGCCGCACAGCTACGCGCCCTCGACGAAGCATTCGGCGCGGAACGAGACGCGGTACTCGGCTGGTTCTTCTGAGCTGGGCTGTCTCTGTCGGGCCAGCCCGGTCCCCGCTGGATCGGGTTGGTCGCGCAGCCGGTCTGCAGCCGCGGAGCTGGGTCGTCTTCGCCCGCACGACTGGCTCTCGGGTCGAGCTGAATCTGTGAGCCGGGCTCGGGTCCACCAGCCGCGATTTCGGGGCTTTTCTACGAGCCGGACTGCCTCGAGGCCTGAGACGGCCTGCGTTTGCCGAACCGAGCAATTCTGAGCGGCAGTGACCCGCGGTGCTGCGCCGAGGCGACCGGTCAGGGCGCTGGTTCCGCTGATCGGGGATATCCCTGAGCCGACCTCGTACTCCGGAGTGATGTCGGAGGCGAGGTGGGCTGGCATGCTGGATTTATGAAGCCGATTCAGCTGGTACTCAATATCCTGTGGCTCGTTATCGTGGGGTTCTGGATGGCGCTCGGCTACATTGTCGCGGGCGTCATCTGCTGCGTTCTGATCATCACGATCCCGTGGGGTATCGCTTCATTCCGGATCGCGACCTATGTGCTCTGGCCGTTCGGACGCACCACGGTCGAAAAGCCCTCCGCGGGTGTCGGATCGATGATCGGCAACATCATCTGGATCATCGTCGCCGGTTGGTGGCTGGCGCTCGGCCACCTGCTCACCAGCATCCCGCTGTTCATCTCGATCATCGGCATCCCCTTCGGCTGGGCGAACCTCAAACTGATCCCGATCTCCCTGTTCCCCCTCGGCCGCGAAATCGTGGACAGCGACCAGCCATTCGGTGCCCAATACGCCCGGGGTGGTTACGTACCTCGTTAGCAACCAGGACCTGGGATGGGTTCGGTTACTCCGACTCGTCGACGAGTTGCTTCATGATGCCGACGGCGCGCGTCAGCACGACCAGTTGTTCGTCGGTGAGGGTTGAGAGCTGTTCGGTCATCCAGGCCTCGCGGGCGCTGGTTTCGTCGGCGATCAGTGCGCGACCCGCATCCGAGAGCGACACGATGATCTGGCGGCCATCGGTCGGATGCGGCTTGCGCTCCACCAATTCCAGATCGGAGAGCGAGGCGATCACGCGCGTCATCGAAGGCGGCTGTACGCGCTCCTTGGCGGCCAACGCGCCCGGCGTCATCGCCCCTTCTCGATGCAGGGTGGCGAGTGCGGAGAGCTGCGTCAGCGAAATCTGCGCGTCGGCGCGCCGCCCCCGCAGATGTCGCGTCAAGCGCACCACCGCGAGCGACAGCTCGCCGGCGAGAGCTCGAACATCCGATGGCGTGGTCACAGTGCAGAACGATACGGGACACGCTGGCCGGTGACCGCCTCTTCCCGCAGCTACGCTGTGACTGTGCCTCAGAATGTCCCGCAGATCCCGCCGCGCTTCACCGATCCACGGCCGGTCCTCGCGGTCGGCAGCGCCCTCTGGCTGATCGCCACCGTCGTCGTGTGGACCAGCGACCGCTGGGAATCCGCCCGCCCGGTGTGTCTGATGGGTATGGCCGTCGGCCTGCTCGGCTACACGATCTTCGCGATCCAGCGCCGGGGCGCCCGCCGCGGCGACAAAGGCGCGCAAACCGGACTTTGACCGCCGGCCTCAGCTCACTTCGAACTCGTTGGTGATACCGGTGAAGGGGTGCAGGGTGCCGTCGGGGCTCAGACTGTCCGCGAAGTGTTGCATGCGGTAGGTGCCTGGGGTCGCGTCCGTCGGGATGTCCCAGGTGAAGCGGGCTACGGATGCGGCTGGTCCTCGCTTGCTCCAATAGAAGCGGACGGCCCATTCGCCCTCGTTGGCGACGCGGACCCAGTCGCCGGATGCGTTGCGGCGCTGCACTTCCAGGAAGGTGCCGTTGCGGCGGGGGTTGTGTTTCGGGTGGGCGGAAACGAATTCGGCGGCGGCCTGGGTACCGGACGCGTACGAGGCGGCGGGCTGGGTCAGGACATCACCGAATCCACGACCCGACGGTGTGGTGTCCGGGCCGGGTGCGGGTTGGAAGTTCGGCTGCAGGTTGGAAATGTCGTGCGGCGCCGGTCCGCGCGGGACCTGCCGACGGGCGACGAAAGCCGTTGCCAGACGGGTGAACTCCTGCTGGTAGGCGGGCAATGTATAGCGTCCGAACAGGGTTGAGCCGCCCTCGTACTGCTGGGAGTCGTATTCCTCCGGAGTGGTGACGTATTCGTGGTACGCGTTCGCGTAGCCCTGCATCAGCACCTGCTCCAGCGGAACGCCGAGCGCGGCGGCAACAGCTCGGCGGATGCGCAGTCCGGCGACGATGGTGAATTCCCCACCGCCGCAGGCCAAGTAGAGCTCACCGATCCGAACAATCTGGATCGGCACCACATTCGGCACCCACGGCACCGGCGGCAACAGTCCGAGCGGCACGATGATCGCCTTGGGCGCCTGCGCATCCGCCAGCCAGGACGGTGCGGGCTGACGCGGATCGCCGAGCGCATCGATGAACGGATTGCGCACACCCTCGGGGATCGGGATACCCGGCAGGCCGGGACCATCCTCGACGCTGCCCGCGATGAGCGAGACGCCCGCGGCGGCGGGCGCGGTGTGGCGCGGTTGGCCGTCGGGTGTGAATCTGCCGTCGACGGCGGTATCGGCCAGGTCGATATAACAGAGCATCGAATCGACCGGACCGCTGATGGACTGTGCGCCCGACAACGCGGTTTTCGACGCACGGTACTGACGCTCGCCGATGATGCGGGTGTTGTCGAACTCGTTCTCGGTCGGTCCCGAGCCGGGTTGCAGATCGAGATTCGGGGACATATCCCCCGCGTTGGTCTGCGCGAATGCGGCGACGAAATCGGCCGGGCCATCGAGATAGCGAACGCCGTGCTCGGTGTGTTCATACGAGAACGAGGCGTAACCCTTGTTATCCGCGCTGATCAGTCGGTTCTGGTTGGTCATCGACGTGTTGTGCGTGGCGAACCAGGTGATTGCGCCGACTTGTTTGCCACCCTTGACGAAAGACAGTGCGGTGACCGCCGGGTCGATGGCATTCGAGAAGTGCTGTTTATCCGCATCCGGATTGCGTTCGAAGGCAACTCGTGATCGGTTGACGCTCGCGTCGTGCAGTTCGGCGCGACCCAGCGAAAGTGTGCCCGGTCCGAGATCGGCGTGCGCGGCGGCGATCGCCTCCACAATGCCGTTCACCTCGGCGTCGTATACCTGTTGTTGAAAACCCAGAATCGACAGGTTGTACGCGTAATCGTTGCTGGAGCCGCCACAGGTCGCATGCGAATGCGTCGAGGTGAGCGTGACGTTCTGTTCGGTGTACAGATCACCGAAGCGGCGGGCGAGTTCGAGCATGACGCCGCGATGCACGGACTGGAAAATCATGCCGTTCTCCGCTACTGCGAACACGATTCGACGCGCACCACTGTCGATGATGAATGCGCGAGCGCGCGGGCGCAGATGGATGCCCGCCGTCTGCTGCTCGAACTGTGAATAGCCCATCATTCCGCATTCGGCCGCCGGGCCGGTGATATCGGAAAGCCCGAGTCCGATGAGGTAGCCGGCCGATTCGGGACTTGGTGCGCCGAGCGCCGCGGTCACACCTGGCACCGTGGCCGCCGCCAACGCGGCCGAACCCGCCGCGGTTCGGGCCAGCACCGTTCTGCGTGACACCGGCATACGCGTCTCCCTTCGATCCCGTGCTGAAGCGAACCACACAACTGGACAATCGTCCAGTCGAGATTTTCGGCCCTGCGAATTGACTGTGGCGGAGTTGCGGACTTAACTCCCTTGGGTGTCCTCCCGATTGAGCGTCGAAGAACGACGGGCCCACCTTATCGAGGCAGCCATCGGCCTTGCCGAGAAAAAGGGCGTCGCGGGCGTGACCACGCGCGATGTCGCTCAGGCAGCTGGTGTTTCGCTCGGTGTGGTGCATTACTGTTTCGAAAACAAGGACGCGCTGATGACCGAGCTGGTCAAGGCGTTGTCGATGGAATTACGCGATTCCGTCGATGCCAACGAAACAGTTTGGCAAGACGTCGGAAGTGGAAAAGAAGCGCTTCAAAAATTGGTGCGCGCCGGACTCGAACTGATGTGGCTCAACATTGAAGCCACACCGGAACGACAACTGCTCACATACGAAACCACGACATATGCGCTACGCGAAGGGGAATCGACTCCCGCGAAACTCGCGATAGCGCGCGAACAGTACGCATTCAACGACACCACGGTCGCCGACATCCTCGACCATGCCCGCGATGCCACCGGTTGCCGGTGGTCCGTGCCGGTGCCGACGCTGAGCCGCTTCACCTTGAATGTGATCGACGGTGTCGTGCTGCGCTGGTTGGTCGACAACGACAGCGAAAGTGTGCGCGGGCAACTGGATCTGCTCAGCGAGATGGTTACGAACTACGCGGTGTAAGTCGGCTGCGTAGCCGCAGTCAGGCCGGGTGGTGCGGGGTTCGGATGTGAGTGGTTGTGCCGTCGCGCCACCAGGGGACGCAGACGGTGGCTTCCAGGGCACCGCGTAGGCGGATCTGGAGATCGTCGTGGAGCACCAGGTCGCCTTGTTCATCGGGCAGGGTGAACAGTTGGCGGAGAACGATTCCCAGCGGTTCGGCGGACCAGGTGGTGTGGCGGCCCTGGCTCGTCACCTCGGCGGTGATCACATCGGAGACCATGGGGAGATCGAGCAAGGTCGCGAGGGCGGGTGCCGTGCCGGTATCGCCTGCTACCAGGTGATCCGCGGGAACGGCGAGGCCGAACCACGGCTGGTCGAGCACCCAGGCGTCGTTGGGGTCGACGACTGCCGAGGACAGGGCGCGCACGCGCTCGGGGAGCTCGAGTTCGGTCAGGTCGAGATGATCCACGTTGGCGGCGAGGCGGGCGTGGGTTCGGGAAACCACCTCGGGTGTAGGGGTTTTCGATGGGTCGGCGAGTGCGTCGAGCAGCGCGTCGGCCAGTTCTTGGGTGATGGCATTCGGGTTCGCCAAGACCGCGCGCACGGCGTCGGGGTCCAGGTCGGAAAGTTCGAATTCAGGGAGTAGACCGGCGAATTCGGTATCGGCCCGGTGGCGGAGCAAGCCGAGCGCAATGCCATTGATGTGCGCGTGTCTGCGTAACCACCAGGCCGTGTAGCCATCGGGATCGGTGAGCAGTTCGCGGGTGCGCGGAGTGGATGCCAACTGCCGCAACGCCTCTGGCCAGCAGGACTCGTCGACGAGGTCCAGGTCGCGCACGGCGGCCAGTTCCGGCGGATCCTCGGGCAGGCCCGACCACCAGCGCTCCTCATCGTCCAGGTGGTGGTCCGGGCCGGTGGGATCGGTTTCGACGACAATGCTGAAATCCCAGCCGACGCCCACCGCACGTAGCGCCTCGGCACCGTAGCGGTCCACCAGATCCGTTGCGACAGTGCCGAACGGCGAATCCGGCACCAGCAATGTGCTCAGCGGTGCGTCGGGTAGCAGCAATTCGTCGGCGGGGAGCAATTCCCCAGTAGTGTCGGGTAATTCGAGGAGGCCGAGCCAAGACGGGAGTCCCGACGGATCGGCATGTGCGGCGAGCCGCAGCACGGCATCGGCGGTGTCGGGATCGCCCGGCTGGTCCTCCAGTTCCGCGCGTAATCCGGGATCGCTCAACAGATCCTCGGCAGTGGCCGAACGTGCGCCGAGTCGCGCGAGTAGTGGATGTACTGCCTCGGGATGCACCAGACGCGCCCAGTGCACCGGTATGGCGACCTCGAGCTGGTCATCCAGAACTACTGTGCGCGGACCGGTTACCAGTCTGCCGTCCGCCAGCGGTACCGCGAGCGCGCCGAGCTCTTCAGCGGCCAACGGATCGACAACGTATGGCTCCAACGCGACGTACAACGAATGCCACCACTTCGGGGACCGCTCGAGCCCGGCCGAAAGTTCCGCCAGCCGAGCAAGTCCCAGTCTGTGCACATCCAGCACACCCAGAGCCTCGCTATGAGCGCGCCCTGACAACTCGGGTACTACCAGTGGTCCGACGATGTCATCGAGCAGGTCGGCCAATTCCGAACTCAGGCCGGTGAATACGCTCGCTCGCGTGGGTACTGCATGTCTTGTCCGGGGCGCGGACGATCGCGAGTCGCCGGGAAGGTCTGCAACGGTCCAGTCGTCAGTGCCGAGCGGACCATTGTGCTCGGCATCGCTCTCAACGGCCGTACGTACCGAAAAGGCTTGGTCCGCAACGGCTGATCGGGTACCGGCCGAGGCCGACTGCACGGTTGTTTCGCCAGAGGCTTCCGAACGGGTTGCGACGACCGGGAGCCAGGGGTGGGACTGCAGTTCGCGGATCAGGGCCTCGCGCAGGATGCCGTCGACCTCGCTGCGCGCGAAGCCCGGGGCGGGAACCAGGACGAGGCGATCGCGCGGCGGGAGTGCGCGGGCGAAATCGGCATAACCCTGCGCGAATTCGGCAAGGCGAGCACCCGGGAGAACGCGGCGGCGGTCCGGCTGCATCGGTACGTCGGCTATCAGGAGAGCTGGTAGCGACAGCTCCTCGTCGGATCGCGTGGGTGCGCGCAGCACGTCATGCGCAGCGGACACCGGCCTGCCATCCCGCAGCGGCAGCAACCAGCGCGCCCGGGCAGTCCGGTACTCCCACCAAACCCGTCGTTCCGATCCCGGGCCATCGATGCGCAGTTCCCTGAGCCCGAGCCCTGCGGATCGGCCGGTGCTCAGATCTACATCGGTGCCGCCGAATTCGGCGTCGTGGGTGTCGTGCGGCCCGATCAGGCCCGCGTGCGCGAGGTGGGAATCTTCGTGCTCGCGGTGCTGGTTGGGCAGATCGGTGACCGTGCTGGTGATCTCGTCGTCGCCGATTCCGATGCTCTGTAGGGCGGGCAGTTCCAGGAGGAGGTCGACGGCTTCGGCGCGCATTGCGGCGAGTAGGGATTGTGGGTCGATATCGGGGCGCAGGCGCAGAACGATCTCGGTGTCTGCGTCTGGTGGCGGGGTGGCGTCGGTCGGCCAGGCCAGGCGGAGGACGGGTGGGGTGAAGGTTTCGGCCGGGTCGGGGACGGTGATCGCGCTGTCGCGCAGGGCTTTCCAGGTGAGTTCGTGGGAGAACCGTATGGAGCCGGTGGTCGATCGGACCTCGATCTCTTCGCTTACCGTGCGTACGGCGGTGAAGCCGACACCGAAGCGGCCGACGCTCGCGGCCGGATCCGCCTTGCCGGATGCACGCAGCGCGGTCAGCGCGTGCACGCCCGAAAGATCCAGCGGTGCACCGGTATTCGAAATGTGCACGGCGCCGTCAACGAGACGCACCACCACCCGGCCCGCGACACCGGCCTTGGCCGCCGCATCCGCGGCATTCTGCGCCAATTCGGTCAGCAGCCGATCCCGATACCCCGCCCGCACCAGGTCCGCCTCGGTTGCCGCATCCTCCCGCAGCCGAGTAGGCGAATCACGCCAAGCCGCAAGAACCCCCGCCCGCAGCCCCGACGTCCCGAACGGATCCGCCGCCGATACCGCGCTCACCCCTGCAGCGATGACCCGAACTCCGGCCGAGCCGCAGCCCCGGGCCCACTCCCACCCTCACTGTCAGCAGCCTCGTCATCGGCACCCGCGACCCCGCCGTCAGCATCTGCGCGCCCACCGTCATCGTCGGCCACAGCGCCGTCAGCATCGGCCGCCTCGCCACCAACAGCAGAGGCCCCGCCATCAGTTCCGGTAGCCCCGCCATCGGAGTCTGCACTCGCACTGTCAGCGCCGGTGCCCTCGCGCTCAGCGCCGGCAGTCTCGCTGTCAGCGTGGGTAACGCCGCCGTCGATGTCCGCATCCCCACCGACAGAGTCGACAGCCGTGCCACCCGCAGACTCTCCGTCAGCGTGAGCAACGCCACCGCCGATGTCCGCACTCGCACTGCCAACATCGGCGTCCTCGTCATCAACGCCCCTGGTCTCACTGCGAGCGTCAGCAGCGCTGCCGTCGATGTCCGCATCCCCACCGACAGAGTCGACAGCCGTGCCATCAGCACCCGCAGACTCTCCGTCAGCGTGAGCAACGCCGCCATCGACGTCCGCACTCGCACTGCCTGCGCTGGCCGCCTCGTTGTCAGCGCCCGCTGCACCGGCGTCCGACTCGACCGCGCTGGGCGACTGGCTGCCGAAACGCGACGCAGCAGCGCCGTGCTCCAAGGAGATCGGCTCAGCAATCGCAGCAGTCCGAGTTGCGGCAGCCGCATCACCTGCCTCGGTGCCGACACTCGGTGCCGCAGCATCCTCGACGACCGCCGAATCGGACTCAGTCAGCGAGTCAGCTGTCAGATCTACAGCAGCGTCACTGGGCTCGCTGACCCCGCTCGGCGCGGAGGCATCGTGTGCGGCGGCCGTATTCGGCTCAACCGCAACATCATCCGACGCGGCGACAGCACTCGATTCGACAGCGCTGGGCGACTCGGCCGCAACATCACTCGACGCACCAACGCCTGGCTCGACGGTCGACTCAACGACATCGCCCGTCAGACTTTCAGCAGCCTCCGTACTGGGCTCGCTGTCCACACCACCCGCGGAGAAATCGACCGCAGCATTCGGCTCAGCCGCAACATCATCCGACGGGAGAGCAGTCGGCTCCGCCGCGCTGGGCGGCTCCGCCGCGACATCACTCGACGTACCAACGCCGGGCTCGGCCGAAGTCGGCTCAGCGGCCTCACTTGTCAGATCTTCGGCGGCCTCAGCATCGGCCTCGCTGTCCGCGCCAGGCATCGAGACATCGTGCGCAACCGACGCATTCGGCTCAGCCGCAACATCATCCGACGAGATGGCAGCCGACTCCACTGAGCTGGTCGCAACATCGCCGGCCCCCGCCTCGCTCGGCTGGGTCGCAGTATCGGATGCGGCACGATCGCTCGGCTCGACCGTGGCCGGTTCGGCCGCAATCCCAGCATCACTGATGCCCGGCGCGGTGGAAGACTCACCCTCGGTGGTCACCGCATCCGGAGCGGCTTCGGTCGCGGGCTTGCGCAACGCCTCCACCGGGATCACATCGAACGCCGCGTCGTCATACGCCTCGTACAGCGGCGATCCGCCGCCGGTAGGGCCTTCCACGTCGGAGTGCGCGCCGCAGCCGTATTCGGCGTGGACTACGTGGCCGTCGGCGCCCATGGCGTTGCCGCAGACGCCGAAGGCGGAGCGGAGGGCGCCGGCCAGGGGGAGGTAGAAGCCGCAGCGGCCGCAGGTGGAGGGGGCGGCCTTGGCCATATCGGTTTCGGGGCCGAATTCGGAGTACCAGCGTTCGGCGGCTTCTTCGCGGCCCTCCCGGCTGAGCACCTTGGTGCGGCCCAGGCCGATTTCCAGCGCGACTTCGTCGACGGCCGGATCGCCGCTCGCGACGTAGCCGGGCACCAGCCGGGGATCACCAGCGGGCGGGGCGAGCAAGTCGCCGGGCGCCAGATCGCCGGGGCGGATGCGCTGCTCCCACGGGACGAAATCGGGTGCGACCAGCGCGTCCGGACCGGGCAGCAGCGCCGATTCGCTCACCGTCGCGTACTGCGCGTCCGGCGGGGCCGCCACCACGACCGCCCACTGCCAGCCGCGGTAACCGGGCAGGGTGGCCTCGAACCGGTGCGTTGCCGCGGCCTCGTCCTCGCCGGTGACACCGATATGCGCGCCGACACCGGTCGGCTCCAGCTCCAGGAGCGCACGACGGGCCACGTCGACGGCACCGGCAAGGATCGGCCGCACGCCGGACTGCGAAACAGATACTGCGCTCACGGCCTACATTTTGCCGTATGGAACGCAATCGGCGTTCGTTGGCCGTCGTTGTCCTGGTCAGCCTGCTCGGAATCACCGGGTGTGGCGGCTCAGACGACGATCCGCCGCGACTGCATATCGAGGTGGTCGGCACCCGTCCGCACGATCCACGCGCGTTTACCGAGGGTCTGGAGGTCGACGGCACCGTGCTCTACGAAGCCACCGGCATGCCGGGCGCGTCGGGCGTGCGCACCACCGATCTGACGACCGGCGACGAACTGACCAGAGTCGAACTGCCCGTGCCCTACTTCGGCGAGGGTGTCACCAAAGCCGGTGACACCCTCTGGCAGCTCACCTGGAAGGACCGGGTCGCGATCGCCCGAGATCCGGCGACATTGGCCGAACGTGCCAGGGCGTCCTACGACGGCGAGGGCTGGGGGCTGTGCACCCGCGCGGGCAAATTGGTGATGAGCAACGGCACCGACACCCTCACCTTCCGCGATCCGCTCACCTTCGCCGCGACCGGCACGGTAACCCTCACCACCCGAAACCGTGCCCACCTCAACGAACTCGATTGCGCCGCCGACGGTTCCGTATACGCCAATTCCTATCCAACCGACGAGATCCTGCACATCGATCCCGAAACCGGGCGTGTCCTCGCGGTCATCGAGGCGAACGGACTGCTGCCCGCGACCGTGCGCGCGCGCACCGATGTGCTCAACGGCATCGCGCAACTGCCTGGCACGGACCGCTTTCTGATCACCGGCAAATACTGGCCGACCATCTTCGAGGTCCGATTCGTACCGGACTGAGCTCACTTTTCCGGACGGCTTGGAGCGGCAATTGAACCCAAGTCGCCGATGTACGACAGAATTGAGGTTGTGACTACTCCCCGCGATCCCTCCGGTTCCGACCGTGGTCCGTGGGATGGCGAGGAGTCCCCACCGATCCAGCGTCACCCCGGTTACGACCGCTACCCGCCACCCCACACCCCGCTCCGTCGGTCCCCGCTTCCGCCGCTGCCACCTGAACCACCACCGCAACGCCGCGAACCACCGCCGACCAAGCCGCTGCCCGGCGGATCCACGAAACCGGCAGATCCGCCGCCGGAACCCGAAATTCCGGCCGAGCCGCAGCGCGTTCCACGCAAGCTGACGGTCACCCGGGTCGCCGCAATGCGCGGCCGTGAGCTCACCTCCCGCGGCGTCGCCACCTTCCAGCGCGCCGCCAAAGCCGACGGCGCCGACAAATCCGGCCTCACCGCGCTGACCTACGCCACCATGGCGAACTTCGCCTTGGACGCCGCGATCGCGGTGGCCCTGGCCAACACACTGTTCTTCGCCAGCGCGACCGCGGAGAGCAAAACCAAAGTCGCGCTGTATCTATTGATCACCATTGCCCCGTTCGCGGTGATCGCCCCGCTCGTCGGACCGATGCTGGACCGACTACAGCGCGGCCGCCGCCTCGCACTCGCCACCTCCTTCGCCCTGCGCGTAGTGGTCGCGGTGGTGCTGATCATCGCCTTCGACAGCTGGGCGCTGTATCCACTCGCCCTGTGCATGATGATCGGCAGTAAATCGTTCTCGGTGCTCAAGAGCGCGGTGACGCCGCGCGTGCTGCCACCCGAAATCGACTTGGTGCGCACCAACTCTCGGCTCACCGTGTTCGGTCTGGTCGGCGGCACCATCGGCGCGGGCGCGGTCGCCGCACTCGCCGCCGCGATCGCCGGCTCCAATGGCGCACTGGTGCTGGCCACCGCGATCGCGATCGCCGGAACTTTTCTGAGCCTGCGCATCCCGCGTTGGGTCGAGGTTACCGAGGGCGAGGTTCCGGCGACCCTCAGTTATCACGCGAAAACCGAAGTGTTCAGTCCGGCAACCGAAGCCACGGTTCCGCCGCGCAAGCGCAGGCAGCCGCTGGGCCGCGCGGTCGTGACCGGACTGTGGGGCAATGGCGCCATTCGCATCTTGACCGGCTTCCTGACATTCTATGTGGCCTTCGTCGCCAAGGCGACCGAACACGGCGGCTGGCAGCAGGCCGCCATGCTCGGCGTGGTCGGCGTGGCCGCGGCGATCGGCAATTTCGTCGGCAACGCGACCGGCGCCCGGATCAAACTCGGCAAGCCGTCACTGATCGTGCTGGGCTGCACCGCGGCCTGCTGCGTGGTCGCCCTGCTCGCGGTCTTCCTCGACAATCTGCTCGGCGCCGCATTGGCCACCCTGGTCGCGGCAGGTGCGAGCGCGCTGGCGAAGGTATCGCTGGACGCCTCCATCCAGGACGATCTGCCGCCGGAATCGATCGCGTCCGGCTTCGGCCGGTCCGAGACCGTACTGCAGCTCAGCTGGGTCCTCGGCGGCGCGGCGGGCGTGCTGATGCCGACCACCTATTGGCAGGGTTTCGCGTTCATCTCCGCGGTCCTGCTGTTCGGGCTGCTGCAGACCTTCATCAGCGACCGCGGCCACTCCCTGCTGCCCGGCCTCGGTGGCCACCGCCCCGAACATGCCGAGCAGGCGGTCGCGACAAACCGACACGCCGACGCCGACCGAGCCGCTCAACGCGGCAAGGAGCGCGGTAGCGACACTAAGCACATGCAACGAGGCACAGGAGACCCGATCTGTGAGTGAGCGCAGCGAACGAACCAAAGACACAGCAGCTTTGCTCGCGATGGAGCCGAGCGCCAGCGAGGCGCAGTCGTGAGCAAGCTCAGTACCCGCACCGTCGTCGCGCTATGCGTGGCGGCCCTACTGGTGTTCACCGTCGCGTTCGTCGGCGTGTTGACGGTGTTCGTCCGCAACGCGGACCACCCCGACCCGACCGTCACCGCATACGCCCACGGCAAGACCGTCACGGTGTCCCCATTCCTGTACTGCACAGTGAAAATGGAGGACTGCAAGTACGGCGAGACCGTCACCCTGGACGTCCCCGCCGGATACCCGCTGCAGCTGTCACTGCCGAAGAAGATCGCCGACGCGCCCTGGCTGGCGCAGCTGGTCTACGCCATGCCCACCGGCGAGAAGGTGGACCGGGTGGTGAGTCGCAACGACTATCCCGAGGGCGCACTCGCCGTCACCATCGATTCGAAGCCGGAGCCCGAATTGCGGCTCGTCGGTATCGAATTGCAGCTGCCGATCCTCGCGCGCGATGAGACGGGCCGCGAGTTCTACGTCCCGCATGCGGCCTGGTCGATCAGCACCTCGTCGTAGCGACTGCTTGCAGGTCGCTCGAAAGGGTCGGCCTGAAAACGATTCGCGCGCTGCCCGGTAAGCCGGGCAGCGCGCGTAATTCGTTATCCGCGAACGTCAGTGATCGAGTTCGCGCGCGACCGCCCGCACCACTTCCGAAATGCGCTGCGCGGTCTTGCGATCCGGGTACCTACCTTTGCGCAGGTCCGGCTGCACCTTGGCCTCGAGCAAGGTGATCATGTCCTCGACCATCCCGTGCAGCTCGTCTGGGGTGTGCTTGCGCGCGACCGGTTCCTTGTGCGCACCGCGATCACGCTCGTGGCCCTGACGGACCGAGGGCGGCGATTCGAGCACCTTCAGACTCAGCGCCTGTGGGCCACGGCGACCGGCGGCCATGCCGAATTCGACACGCTGACCGGGCTTGAGCCCGTCGACGCCTTCGGGCAGCGCGGACGAACGGACATAGACATCCTCACCCTCGTCCTGGGAAAGGAAGCCGAAGCCCTTTTCGACGTCGTACCACTTCACCCTGCCGGTCGGCACTGCACTCACCCGTTCATCATCGAAACTCGGGCCCCACTGGCCCGAGCACATCCGTCTGCCCAGGTGCTCGTCCGGCATACCGCCTCGGACGGCTCCTGTCAGTTTGCGAAAAGAACGCGCCCCACAGCTGTGCAGGACGCGATTGACACAGAGTCTACCCCGGTGCGAATAACGCAAGCACATCAGTTTTACGGTCGAGCAGTGACGAATCCATCCGCGCCACCGCCTCCGAGCCGCTCACCGCGCCCCGCGGGCGACCGGTTGCTGTACGTGGCACTCGGTCTGTTCGCGATCGGCTTGCTTGCGATCGTCGCCATATTTCTGACGCCGGTCCTCAGTGATTCCGACCCGGGCCTGTGGCTGTATCTGCTGGCGATGTTGGCGCCGCTCGGCTTCCTCTGCGCGATCGTTTTCGCATTGTGGTCCGGCCGACGATCGCGGTAAACCGGTTACCCCTGCTGATCGTTACCGAACCGCCGGTGTGATCCTCGTCACATAACGGCGCGATAACGGAGCGGCAGCGGCCCGTGACCGGCCCGTCCGCACCATGTCTCAGCTGCGCGGAAGCTTGTCCGCCGCAACCGATACCGGTCCGAGATCCGCGCGGACCCGCCGGTTACCAAATAGTGATTTTTCGCGCCGATCGTCGTACGGTCTTACCCAGCCGGGACAACCGGCAACCACCGGCCCGCCGCATCAAACCTCACCCCGCGGGTACCGGACCCCGACGGAAGCAGGGGTGGGGGCGGGACGGACGACCTCTCAGTCCGGACCACGTGCAGATGCGTACGAGAGGCAGAAGAACCCGATATGAGTGGACGCCATCGCAAGCCAACCTCCACCGGGCGCACCGTAGCCAAGGTCGCCGTCACCGGCGCGATCATCGGCACCGCAGGTGTGGCTCTCGCTGGAAACGCCAGCGCGGCACCCGACCAGGATTGGGATCGCCTCGCGCAGTGCGAGGCCGGAGGCAACTGGGGCATCAACACCGGCAACGGTTTCCAGGGCGGACTGCAGTTCTCCCCCTCCACCTGGAATGCTCACGGCGGCGGCGAATACGCCGCGACCGCCAACCAGGCCACCCGCGAACAGCAGATCGCGGTCGCCGAGAAGGTCCTCGCCAGCCAGGGCTGGGGCGCTTGGCCCTCGTGCTCGTCCTCGCTCGGCTTGAGCAGCGGATCCTCTCCGCGCACCGCCCCCTCCTCCACCGAGACCCCGCGCTGGAACCCGGCCCCGGCAGCTCCGGAGCAGGCCGCCGCCGACCCCAGCCAGCAGGTGTACAACGCGATCGACCGCGCCGTCGCCGTCGTGCAGGGCCAGGGTGTGCAGATCCCGCAGGAAGCCCTCGATTTCTTCAATGCCGCCAAGGGCACTCAGCTCGACCCGGCAGTCGTGAGCTTCTACGAGGCGAACAAGGGCATGCTGCCCTCCTGAGTCGTCACAACGCAGACCATACGAAGAAGGTCCCCGCATCATTGATGCGGGGACCTTCTTCGTATCCGCGGGTTTTCCGTCCGGGTACCGAGCGGTGTGCCGCTCAGCGGTTGATCACCGTATTCGGGTGCATATACGGCAGCTGATCGGCCGGAACCGGAAACTCGGTGTCCTCACCGAACGGCGAGAGCCCACCGGAACGAGTCGACGACAGTTCGGTGACCGCATGGCCACCGTCCTCCACCGAGGGCCAGCCATGGTCGACATAGGGTTTCTTCGATTTGTTCACCACGTCCACATGCTAACGCGCTGCATACCGGCGCTCCTGCCCCGGCAGACAAATCCGCTGCATCGTAGGCTGGATGGGATGACTGCGACCGAATCCCTGGCCGGGTGGCTCGCGGCCCGCAGCGATGCGCAGCTGGTGGCCCTGCTCGAACTCCGGCCCGATCTGGCCGTGCCACTGCCCTCCTCCATGGCGGTGCTCGCGGCCCGCGCCGAGCAGCGCGCGTCGGTCCTGCGTGCCACCGATGACCTGGACACACTCGAGTTCGCGATCGTGGAAACCCTTGCGGTGCATCGGGCGACGGGTTCGGGCGGAACGCCGATGAGTCGCAAGGCATTGCGCGTGCAGTTGAAAGATCGGGTGAAGGTCGCGGCGATCGATGCCGCGCTGGCCCGCCTATCCGATCGCGCGCTGGTCTGGAACGTCGGTGACGACCTACATCTGATCCCGGCCACCGCCGAGGCGCTGCCGTGGCCGATCGGCAGCACCACCGAAATTCCGGACGCGCTGACCGAGCCCGAGGTGTTGGCGGCCCTGGCGGCCGTCTCTCCCGCCGAACGTGCGCTGCTGGACAAGCTGGCCACCACGGGCCCGCGCGGACGCACCAGGGACGCGGCTGCGGGCACACCGGCCGACCGCCCGATCCAGCAACTGCTCGGCCGCCGATTACTGCACTGGATCGACGAGGAGACGGTCGAACTCCCGGTCACCGTCGGCCAGCTGCTGCGCCGGGAGCCGGTGACCCATCCGCACGCGCTGAAACCGCCGGAGCCGACGCCGACGAAGCACAGCCCCACCGAAGTGAATGCGGTCGCGGCGGGCGAAGTGGGCGAGCTACTGCGGCACTGCGCCGACATTCTGGAGGCGCTCGGCCAGGCGCCCGCGCCCGCACTGCGCGCGGGTGGTCTGGGCGTGCGGGAGTTGCGCCGCATCGCCAAACAGACCGGTATCGACGAACCGCGCGCCGGACTGCTTGTCGAACTGCTCGCCGCGGCCAAACTCGTCGAAAAGGGTATGCCCGACCCGCCACCGGAATTCGACTCCACCGACGACTTCTGGGCCCCCACACCGGCCGCCGACGGCTGGCGCGACGCTCCGCCCGCGCGACGCTGGGTGGCGCTGGCACAGGCCTGGCTCGACCTGGACCGCATGCCATGGATGATCGGCATGCGCGACGCCAATGACAAACCGCTGGCGGCATTGGCGATCGAGCTGCGCACCCCGCACGCGCCGCGCGACCGTCACACCATGCTGAATCTGCTCGCCGAATATCCGACCGGCACCGCACTGGACCCCACCGATATCGGCCGACTGCTGGCTTGGCGGCAACCGCGATGGCGCAGGCACTTTCGCGCCGAGGCGGTCGAGCACACGCTGGATGAGGCCGCGACGCTCGGTTTCATCGGACGCGGTGCGCTCGCCTCACCGGCGCGAGCATTGCTGCACGGCTCGCCGACCAGTGCGTCCGATGCCGAAGCCGAGATGGAATCGGCGCTGCCCGAGCCCATCGATCATGTGCTGGTCCAGGCGGATCTGACCGTCATCGCGCCCGGTCCGCTGAAACCGGAGCTACAGAGCCGGGTGGCACTCGTGGCCGATATCGAATCCGCGGGTGCGGCAACGGTTTACCGGATCAGCGACACATCGGTGCGACGTGCGCTCGATGCCGGGATGACCGCGGCCGAATTGCATACGCTGTTCACCACGCATTCCCGCACACCGATCCCGCAGTCGCTGACCTATCTGATCGATGACGTCGCGCGCAGGCACGGCCAGTTGCGGGCCGGCATGGCGCAGTCGTTCGTCCGCAGTGACGATCCGGCACTGCTGGCTCAGGTGCTGAGCTCGCCGGTGGCGGGCGAACTCGCGCTGCGGGCCATCGCACCCACCGTCGCCATTGCCCAGGCCCCGCTCGGCGAATTGCTCGAACGGTTGCGCGCGGCCGGATTCGCCCCGGCCGGTGAGGATTCCGCCGGCACCATTGTCGATCTGCGCCCGCGCGGCGCCCGGATCGCGGTGCGTCCGCATGCCAGGCAGCCGTATCGCCCGACGCCGCCGAGCACCGAACAGCTGACACTGCTCGTCGCGGAGCTGCGTGCGGGTGATCGAGCCGCCAGCGCCCGCAACGGCCAGGCTGTGCGCCCGGACGGCACCAGAACGAGTACCGCCGCAACCCTGGCGCTGCTGCAATTGGCGGCGCGGGTGCGGCGGTCGGTCAATATCGGTTATGTCGACGCCCAGGGCGTCGCGTCACAGCGCGTGGTCGAACCGTTGAAGGTCGGCAACGGCCAGCTCGACGCACTGGACCCGGTGACCGGCGCGATCCGGCATTTCACCTTGCACCGGATCGCGTCGGTCGCACTACTCGAGTAATCAGCCCTTGGCTGCGCCGAGGCAGAAGGTGACTTTCGGGTCCGGGACGGTCACGAAGCTGGTCGCGTCGGCGCCACACTGCAATTCGTCGGCCTGACCGTCGATGCGCTGCACCACCTTGAAGGTGGCTTCGGAGGAGGAGCAGTCCACGTACTTGTACGGGTTGGTGCCGACGTCGGCGTAGCAGCTGCCCTGCTTGAAGTTCGGCGCGAGGCACATGTAGGCCTGGCCGCCACTGACCAGATCCTCGGTGTAGGTGGTGTATTCGGCCGCGCATTCGACCTTCTTGTCCGCGGTCTGGAATACCTTGTAAACCGCCTTCGGCGACGAGCAGTCGACCGGCTCGGACTTGGTGGCCGATGACGAACTGTCGGTGACATTGATGCAATCACCGACCTTCGCCTTGGCGGTGTCGGACTTGCTTGCATTGTCGAGCGCCGAACAACCGGTCACCACGGCCACCAATGCGCCCACCGCCAGGAGGGCGAGCACAATACGTGCCAGCAGCCTCATTCCTGGGAACTTCAACGTGAAACCCTCTCTCACCGAACGTGTTCACGACAGATGTGAACGCGGTGAGGATACCGTCACGGTCGTCCGAACCGCATCAGCAGTTCGGACAACCGACCAACACCGAGGCGCGGCTCAGTACTGCCCGTAGAGTCCGGTCAGCCCCATCAGCGCGAGGCCGACGAATTTCGGGATCAGGTTGACCAGGACCGTGATTCCTAAACTGTTCACTATCAATGCCTTTCGCATTACGAACACATGGACGTTTGTCCAGCATGTGCACTCTGTCGCTTCCGAAGACCCGGTCGTTACGCTTGGCAAGTATGAGGCTCGAAGAGGTCGCCGTCGACTTGTACGGATTAGACCCTGGTGAGTTCATCGCAGCCAGGGCGGCACGCGTCGCCGAGGCCAGGGATGCGGGCGATAAGGCGCTCGCGACCGCCGTCGGCAAACTGCGTAAGCCGACGGTGGTCGCCTGGACGGTGAACCTGCTGGCCCGCGCCGCACCCGACGATGTCGATGCGCTGCTGCAACTGGGGAACGCGCTGCGCACGGCGCAGCGGGAATTGTCCGGCGATCAGTTGCGCACACTGACCACGCAGCGGCAGCAAGTGGTCAATGCCCTTGCCAAGCGGGCCGGCGCACTGGCCGCAGATCGCGGGCATCCGGTCACCGAGGGGGTGCTGCGTGAAGTGGGACAGACGCTTACCGCGGCGCTGGCCGACGACGCGGTCGCCGAGCAGGTGCGCAGCGGGACACTGGTGACGTCGGCGAGTTATTCGGGTTTCGGACCGGGCGGTGCGGCACTCACCTCGGTAAGCGGCACGGGCACAAAGAAATCCGCCGAACCCGTCGCAGCAGACAATGCGGTACAGGAACTCGATGAGGCACTCGAAGCCTTCGAATCTGCGTGTGCAGCAAGGGATTCGGCACAGGAAGAAGTCGAAGAGGCGGCAAAACGATTGGCCGAGTGCGAATCCCGCATCGAGGCACTGCGCGAAGAGCTCGCACACGCCGAACAGCAGAAGCAATTCGCCCGCACCGCCGATCGCGGTGCGCAGGACCAACTACGCGCGGCCCAGAAACAACTCGATCGGGCAGAGGGCTGGGTGGAAAAAGCCCGCGAACGCGTCGACTGAACGTCAGCCGCGCAATGCGCCAGGGAAGAGGTACTCGTCCGGGGGCATTGTGGTGCGGTTCAGCCAGGCATCGAAGAAGCCGGTCAGATCGGTCGGGGATTTCGACTGCATGAAGGTACGAAACTCCGGCATCGAAGCATTCCCGTAAGCGTGGGCGGCGTTGAATTCCCGGACGGCCGCGAAGAATGCGTCGTCGCCGAGTTGTTTGCGCAGGGCGTGCAAGAACAGCGGGCCGCGATAGTAGACGGAGGTGAATTCATTTCCGACGCCCGGATTTTCCAGCGGGATATTCCAGAATTTCGGGTCGGAACGGTTCTTCTGAATGGTCCCGCGGTAGGCCGCGTCGACATCCTTTCCCTCCATCCGTTCCGGCCACAGGTAATCGGCGGTGTAGCTGGCGAAGCATTCGTTCAGGCATACATCGGACCATTGCCGCACCGACACCGAATTACCCCACCATTGGTGCGCGATTTCGTGCACCGCGGTCGGCAGGTCGGTCCACGGTGCGTAGATCGGACGGGTCTGGGTCTCCAGCGAGAACTCCAGATCCGCGTCGACGTAGATGCCACCCGCGGTATCGAACGGATAGGGACCGTAGAGCGCCTCTTCGAAGTCGATGATTTCGGGCAGGCGCTGCTCGGTTTCCCGATTGCGCTCCGCATTCTGGGCGAAGGCGCTGATCAGCGGGGTTCCGTTGGCACGGCGCTGTTCGAGGTAGCTGTAGTGATCGATCGCGACCGTGGTCAGGTAGCCGAGCACCGGTTGATGCGATTCCCAGGTGACGTTGCGCTGCGTACCGGCGACCGCGTTCTCGGTCCGCACACCGTTGGAAATCACCTCCCATTCCGCTGGAACCGATGCGTGCAGGGTGAAGGTGGCCTTGTCCAACGGGGTGTCGTTGAGCGGATACCAGGTGGTGGCCGAATGCGGTTCGCCCGCGACGAAGGCGCCGCCGCTGGGCGCGTAGGTCCAGCCCTCACCTTCGGTGTTCCTGGCTTGCCCTGCGTAGTCGACGGTCACCGTGAAGGGCAGGCCGGGCAACAGCGGCAGCAGTGGGGTCACGGTCAGTTCGTGGTCGCCATTGCGGTCGAAAGCGGCCGGCAGGTTGTTCACCGAGACCATGCGCACGTCCGGGCCGTTGAAGTCCAGATTGAACATCCGCAGGGGCTGGGTGGCGGTGGCGTCGATCGTGGTCGTGCCGGTGAGCTGATGGCTCGGCGGGTCATAGCCGATGGTGACCTCGTAGTGGCCGACGTCGTAGCCGCCATTGCCGTCCAGCGGGTAGTACGGATCGTCCAGACCCGGCGCGCCGACGAGCGGATCGGCGTTCGCCGGAACCGGGGCGGCGACCAGTGCGCCGACCACGGCCGCACACAACCAGCCGGACCACCTCATACGACCACCACCCCTTTCATGGCCCACCTGACCTCGGTGGATGGTAGTCGCTTCAGTCGGCGCTACCGCTGAGTGCCACCGACGCGCCGAGGCCGAAGATCATCGCACCACCCGCACCGCCGACCGCCTCCAGTCGTTGCGGCGAGCGCGCGAACCAGGTGCGGGCCGATGCGGCCAGCAGGCCCCAAGCGCTATCGGAGATCAATGCGATCGCCAGGAAGATGGAGCCGAGGATCAGGAATTGCAACTGCAGCGAACCCGCCGACGGTTCGGCGAAATGCGGCAGTACCGCCGAGAAGAAGACGATCGCCTTGGGATTGGTCAGCCCGACGAAGACGCTCTGCCGGAAGACCTTGGCATCGGCGGGGTCGAGCTGCGCGTTCAGCGCCGCCCGCAACGCCTTGCGCTCGCGGATCGCCTGGATGCCGAGGTACATCAGATAGAGCGCACCGGCGAACTTGACCACGGTGAGCGCGAGCGCCGAGGCCGCGAGCAGGGTGCCCAGGCCCACCGAGACCAGCAGTAGCGCGATGAAAACACCCGCGGAATGACCGAATACCGAGACCAAGGCGGCGCGGCGGCCGAGTGCGAGGGCCCGGCCGATGGTGAAGAGCACACCCGGTCCGGGGATGACGATGATGACAATCGATGCGGCGATGAAAGCCAGCAGGTTGGACGCCGGAACCATTTACCGAGTCTATTCTGCGGCGCAAGCGAATTCGGCTGATCAGGAACCCAGGTCACCGGGCAGCTGGTGCGGGTCGAGCAGCAACCGTTTGGCAGAGGTGCGCCGCACCTTGTCGGCGAGTTCCAGATTGTCGGTGAGCAATCGCCATTCGACCTCGCTGATGGCAGCCCGCGCCCGATCGATGACGGTGCCGTCACGGGTGCCCCAGGCGATCGGCATGGCGCTGACCGACTGCCAGCGCTCGCCGACCTGACGCGGCGCCCGATCGGTGCGCACCGCGACCGATGGCACCCGCTCACCCGCGCGCTTCTCGTGTCCCGGCAGATCCCTGACCTTCCTGATCACCAAGGCATAGCGCGGGTCGTGGGTCTCCGGTTTCGAGACATCGACCAGTGCGAGCAGCACCACCCCGCCCGGATGCGTTTCGGAGACGACCGCGGGGACCAGTTCACCGTCGGCATAGAGCTTGTCGATGCTGGAGCGGTGCGGTGTCCAGAACGCCACCCACAGCGCGACGACCGCGCCGAGTGCGAATGCGATCGCGAGCAGATAGGCCCACGGATGGTTGAGCCAGATCAGGAAAGCGGTGCCGAGTCCCAGCAGGACTGCGGCACCGATCGCCGCCGCTCGTTGTCGGCGCAAACCTGCGACGACTTCGTTGACCGCGCGGGCGTGCTTGCGGTCAACTATGAAATCGAAGCGTCGCACGTCACCATTCCTACAGCGTGTTGTACAGGTCGTCCAACACCACCCTTCTCGGGTGTTCCTACACCGTCGCCGATGCAGGTTCCTGTTTCACCGAGTCCGGTTTCGCCGTCCAACAGTGGTCGGCCAGAGCCAAACTCTCCACAGGCTTTGATAACCCGGCATCCCGCTTGGAGGTCCGGGGTGTCGTTGCGGACACGGGCGCTACTCTACCGAAGGGCACCGACAGGTTCCTCCGCTTATCCGATGGCCGGTCCCAGCAAGTCATCGGCATCCGTAATGCGATACGCGTAACCCTGTTCGGCGAGGAAACGCTGCCGGTGCGCGGCATATTCGGCGTCCAGGGTGTCACGTGCGACGACCGAATAGAAGTGGGCTTGGCCACCATCGTGTTTCGGCCGCAACAGTCGACCGAGCCGTTGCGCTTCTTCCTGACGCGAACCGAATGTTCCCGAAACCTGCACCGCGACAGATGCTTCGGGCAAATCGATGGAGAAGTTCGCGACCTTGCTCACCACCAGCACCGGAATCTCACCGCGCCGGAAGGCATCGAAAAGTTCTTCGCGCTCTTTGGTTTTCGTCGAACCTTGAATTACCGGCGCATTGAGATCCGCGCCGAGTTCGTCGAGTTGGTCCAGATACGCGCCGATCACCAAGGTCTGCGCATTCTTGTGCTGAGCCAGAATCGATTCCACCACAGGGATTTTCGTGCGCGCGGTCGAACAGAGCTTGTAGCGCTCCTCGGGCTCGGCGGTGGCGTAGGCCATCCGCTCGGCATCGGTGAGGGTGACCCGGACCTCGATGCAGTCGGCGGGCGCGATCCAGCCCTGCGCCTCGATGTCCTTCCACGGCGCGTCGTAGCGCTTGGGCCCGATCAGCGAGAACACATCGCCCTCGCGGCCGTCCTCGCGGACGAGGGTCGCGGTCAGACCGAGCCTGCGCCGCGATTGCAGATCGGCGGTCATCCGGAAGACCGGCGCGGGCAGCAGGTGCACCTCGTCGTAGATGACCAGGCCCCAATCGCGGCTGTCGAAGAGTTCGAGGTGCTTGTACTCGCCCTTGGTGCGGCGGGTGATCACCTGATAGGTGGCGATGGTGACCGGACGGATTTCCTTGCGCTCGCCGGAGTATTCGCCGATTTCTTCCTCGGTCAACGAGGTTCGGGCAAGCAGCTCACGCCGCCACTGCCGTCCGGCCACCGTATTGGTGACCAGGATCAGCGTCGTGGCCTGCGCCTTGGCCATCGCGGCCGCGCCGACCATCGTCTTGCCCGCACCACACGGCAGCACCACGACACCCGAACCACCGGCCCAGAACGAATCTGCCGCCATCTCCTGGTAATCGCGCAGATGCCACTTCCCGCCGGTGTAATCCAGCTCGATCGGATGTGCCTCGCCGTCGACGTAGCCCGCCAGATCCTCGGCCGGCCAGCCGATCTTCAGCAGCATCTGTTTGATCCGGCCGCGCTCGGACGGATGCACGACCACGGTGTCCTCATCGACGCGGGCGCCGAGCATCGGGGCGATCTTCTTGTGCCGCAGCACTTCCTCGAGCACCGCGCGATCCAGACTGACCAGCATCAACCCGTGCGCTGGATTCTTCACCAGCTGCAACCGGCCGTACCTGGCCATGGTGTCCACGATGTCGACCAGCAGCGGCTGCGGCACCGCATACCGCGAGTAGCTGACCAGGGCATCCACCACCTGCTCGGCATCATGACCCGCCGCCCGCGCATTCCACAGCGCCAGTGGCGTCACCCGATAGGTGTGCACATGCTCCGGCGCCCGCTCCAATTCCGCGAACGGCGCAATGGCCTGCCGCGCCACCCCGGCCAACTCGTGGTCGACCTCCAAGAGCAGCGTCTTGTCACTCTGAACGATCAGCGGACCGTCGGTCACAGTCTCTCCTCGTATACGGCGCGTCCGGCATTGTCGGATCGCTCGTGCGACTCCGGCCCATTCTCCCCGACACCACCGACAACCCATCGGATGCGGCATCGATCCTGCCTCCGACGGGCCTAGCTCGCGTCGGCTTCGCACATACAGCGTGCGAGCGGCCTGTTTTGTTCCGGGACGATGACGCCAGTCCACCACCGCCCAACTGGCCCGCGACGAATGCGGCGCATGTGCACGAGTATCGAGAGCATGATCGAGACTGCGGCGATTCTGGGAGTGGCGGCGGCCGCGTTGGGGATGGTGCTGACACCGGGACCGAACATGATGTATCTGGTATCGCGCAGTGTTTCGCAGGGACGGCGGGCCGGATTGGTGTCGCTCGGGGGCGTCGCGGCCGGATTCGGGGTCTACTTGGCGGCGGCCACAGCGGGGATCACCGCGGTGTTCGCAGTCGTGCCCGGGCTGTATCTGGCGGTGAAGCTGGCGGGCGCGGGATACCTGCTGTGGCTGGCCTGGCAGGCAGTGCGGCCCGGCGGGACCTCGGTCTTCGCACCCGCCGAGTTGCCCCCGGATCCGACGCGGCGATTGTTCACCATGGGCTTGGTCACCAATCTGCTGAATCCGAAGATCGCGATCATGTACATGGCC
The DNA here is from genome assembly GCF_055584605.1 of Nocardia sp. NPDC102475. Lineage (NCBI taxonomy): Bacteria > Bacillati > Actinomycetota > Actinomycetes > Mycobacteriales > Nocardiaceae > Nocardia > Nocardia sp. NPDC102475. The sequence goes on from NZ_JBVJLS010000008.1 coordinate 260,589, forward strand.
TTGATCCCGCAGTTCGTGACGCCCGAGCGCGGCCGGGTGTGGTTGCAGAGTCTGTGCCTCGGGTCGGTGCAGATCGCGGTGGCATTGACGGTGAACGGGCTGATCGTGCTGGGTGCGGGCGGGATCGCCGCCTTCCTGACCGGTCGGCCGCTGTGGTTGCGGATCCAGCGCTATTTCATGGGCACGATGCTCGGCGGGATCGCGGTACTGGTCGCGACCGACCGTGCGCGGCCGATGCCTGCCTGAGCCCGGGTGCCGCTGGATATGTGATCGTGTGCGCATGGCGCATTTCGATGCCGCGGTGAATACCGCGCAGCATATCGGGGAGCTGTTCGGCGTCTTCGCCTTCGCGACCTCGGGGGCGCTGCTCGCGGTGCGGCGCGGATTCGACGTATTCGGGATCGTGGTGCTGGCCTGCAGTACGGCGCTGGGTGGCGGTGTCATTCGGGATCTGGTAATCGGCCGCACACCTCCCGCGTCGTTCGTCGATCTCAGTTACCTGTGGACCGCGCTGCTCGCGGCCGCGGTCATCTTCTTCTGGCATCCGTCGCCGCGCGTGACCGGCGGCCCGCTGGGGGTGGCCGATGCCTTCGGGCTTGGGCTGTTCTGCGTGACCGGCACGGTGATCGCCTACAACCACGGTCTCGGCGCGCCCTCGGCCACACTGCTCGGATTGGTCACCGCGATCGGCGGCGGAGTGATCCGCGATCTGCTCGGCGGACAGACGCCGAGTGTGCTGATACCCGAGCAGATCTATGCGGTACCAGCACTTTTCGGTGCCACGGCGACCGCGACGCTACTGCATTTCAATGCCTACAACCCGATCACCGGCGCCTGCGCCGCGCTCGGCGCCATCGTATTTCGCCTGCTCGCGATGCGGTACGACTGGCACGCACCGCAGGCGCGACGGCGTCCACAGGACCGGGCCTAGCCCACCCGAACACCCGCGCGGAGTCGGCGCACGCCCTCGTCGAGGGTTTCGTCGCGTTTGCAGAATGTGAAGCGCACCAGGTGATTCCACGCATCGACGTGGTCGGCGAAGGCGAGGAGCGGCACGGCCGCGACACCCAGCCGAGCCGGTAGTTCCCGGCAAAAAGCCAAGCCGTCGGTTGCGCCGAGCGGTGTGATGTCCGCGCAGATGAAATAGCCGCCCGCACTCTCCTTCACCCCGAAGCCGGTGTCCTTCAGCGCGGCGGCGAGCCGGAGCCGCTTGTCCGACAGCGTGTCTCGCAGTGCGGCGACCCAGTCGAGTTCATTGTTCAGCGCGTGCGCGACGGCCGGCTGGAACGGCCCACCCGCCACGAAGGTCAGGAACTGTTTGGCCGCGAGCACGCCGTCGATGAGTTCGGCCGGACCGAGCGCCCAGCCGGTCTTCCAACCGGTGACGCTGAAAGTCTTTGCCGCGCTGGACACCACGACGGTGCGCTCGGCCATACCGGGCAGGGTGGCGAGGCTGATGTGCTCGTTGCCGTCGTAGACGAGATGTTCGTAGACCTCGTCGGTGAGCACCAATAGGTCGTGTTCGCAGGCGATTTCGGCGATCGCGGTCAAATCGGCGCGGTCGAGTACGGTGCCGGTCGGGTTGTGCGGTGAATTGACGATCAGCATCCTGGTCGCGGGCGTGATGGCGGCGCGCAGGCTGTCCAGGTCGAGTACGAAGCGGTCACCGTCGGCGACGAGATGGGCCGTGCGCCGTCGCGCTCCGGCCAGCGCGACCGCGGCCGCATAGGAGTCGTAGTAGGGCTCGATCAGCACGACCTCTCGGCCGGGCTCCACCAGGCCGAGCACGGCGGCACTGATCGCCTCCGTCGCACCGACCGTGACCAGGACCTGCGTGTCCGGGTCGTACTGGGTGCCGTAGCGGCGGGCCCGGTCGGCGGCGATCGCGCGCCGCAGGATCGGCATACCGCGGCCGGGCGGGTACTGGTTCAGCCCGTCGGCAATGGCCTGACGGGCGACCTCGAGCATGCCCGCGGGTCCGTCGGTATCCGGAAAGCCCTGACCCAGGTTGATCGCCTCGTGCCGGACGGCTAATTCGGTCATCTCCGCGAAGATCGTGGAGGCGAAGGGGCGCAAGCGGGTGACGGTCGCGGGTTGCGAGGACATATCCGGAGAGTAGCCCAGCGATCGCCATTGTTGCCAACAGATAGCGAAAGGCTATATTTCACTTTTGAATTGGCCCCTCTACCTGCATGGTTGTGCGGTGTCCCAACGGCGGCTAGCCTCGCCGTGTTCTACCTCACAAACCGCCGACCTGCGGCGGTAGCTCGAAAGGGGCGCTTATGGCCTCGTATCTGGACCTGGTACTGCAGCCGGCCGCGTCGGAGGTCGCCGGAACGGTACTGGGTTTCCTGCGAAATATCGCACACGACCTGATCGCCGGCTTCGGCTCGTCCACCGGCGATTGGTTCAACGGCTCGTCGACCGGCAATAGCGGCACCGGATCGTCGACCGGGGACTGGTTCCTGGGCTCGTCAACGCCGTAATCCGATGGCGGTGTCAGGCCTGGCGATGAGGGCCCGGCCTGGCACCGTCTCACCCCAGACGGACGTGGGACAGTTTCTCTGGATTCGCGAGATCGTAGGTACCCCAGACCAATCCGTCACGAACCGCGAATCCGATCACACGGGGCGGACCTTCGAGCCGACCGTAACCGGGGCCGACCCGATACACGACCAAACCCAATTGCCCATTGACCGTGGCGAATTCGAATTCCAGTGTCGGCTCCGAGGAGCCGTCCATACCATACCTGCGCATCAGTCCGACAAGGAAGCGGGCGACCTTGTCCGCACCGGCGATGACATTGATCGCGGTAGACGTGGTGCCGTTCGCATCGCCGATTATTACCGAATCCGGGTGTAGCGCAGCGGTTATGGCGGCGATATCACCTGCGGACAGCGCGGCGATGAAATTGCGCACCGCGGCCGCGTGCTCGACATCAGGGACCGGCGGCGGGGCCTGCGCGACGGACTTCCTGGCCCGCACGGCCAGCTGGCGCGCCGCCTCCACCGAAATGCCGAGGATTTCCGCGATCTCGTCGAACGGCACCGAAAGCCCGTCGTGCAGAACGAATGCCACGCGCTGCGGCGGCGTCAGACTCTCCAGCACCACCAAAGCGGCGAGACTGCATTCCTGTTTACGGACCACCGCCTCGAGCGGATCCGGCATGGTCGATGGCGTGGTACCGGTCACGACCGGCTCCGGAAGCCACTGCCCGACATAGGTTTCCCGGCGCACCGCGGCACTGCGCAGGCGGTCCAGGCAGATTCGGCTGACCACGGTGGTCAGCCACCCACGCAGATCCTCGATCTCGGATTGATGCGCACCGGCCAGCCGCAGCCAACTCTCCTGCACCGCGTCCTCGGCGTCGCCCGCACTGCCCGTCAGCCGGTAGGCGACCGAGAGCAGATGCGCCCGATGCGATTCGAACAAGTCGGCGAGAAGAGCGGCAACCATCGGGCTGATTCTACGTTCCGCGCTGATCGGCCCGACGAGCCGGTCATGACACCATGATCATATGGAGGATCATCCGCTATCCGACACAACCATCTGGTTGTCGCGGCCGACCGAGGCCGATATCGACGATATCGTCGCATGCTGCCAGGAGCCCAGCATTGCCGAGTGGGTGACGATTCCGATTCCGTATCACCGGAAGAATGCCGAATCCTTCCTCGACGATATGGTCGCGCCCGGCTGGGCCACCCGCAGTCCGATCTGGGCGCTGCGGACGCGGGCCGACGGTCCGGTGGTCGGCATGATCGATCTCAACGCGCGCGACGAATCGGCATCGGAAATCGGCTTCTGGCTGGTCTCCGCGGAACGCGGACGCGGGCTGATGTCTCGTGCGGTCGCCCTGGTGTGCGAATTCGGTCTCCAGCCGACAGGATTGGGGCTGAGCCGGATCAACTGGCGCGCCTTCGTCGGCAATCACGCCTCGGCCGCGGTGGTCCGCCGCAATGGTTTTCACTACGAGGGCATGGCGCGCCTCGGCAGTATGCAGCGCGGCAGCCGCCGAGACACCTGGCTGGGCGGACGGCTGGCGACGGACCCACCCGGCCCGGTCTCGGATTGGCCGCCCGGGATCTGACGGAACCGCCGACCGGGGCCGCGCAACAGTCGTAGATTGCCCATATGGCGGTCGATGCCCGGTTCGAGTGGATCGCCGAAACCATGCACCTGCGGCCCGACGACCGGATCCTGGAAATCGGTCCCGGCTCCAGCGACTCGATCGCGTACCTGGCCGCACAGCTGGACGGCGGTCGGATCGTCGGCGTGGACCGTTCGCCGACGGCCATCGCCCGCGCGGCGAAACGCCATGCCGCACTGATCAAATGCGGCAAGGTCCACCTGTTGCACGCCGGACTGGAACAGCTCGACCGAGCCCGGGTACTCGCCGAAATCGGATCGGCCCGCGGCTTCGACAAGGTTGTCGCCGTCAACGTGAATCTGTTCTGGACCAAGCGGCCGACCGCCGAACTCGCGCTGATCCGGCAGGTCCTCGCGCCCGGCGGCACGCTGTATCTGTTCTACGGATACGGACAACCGGACGGACCCCGCGGCACCGGTCCGAAACCCGCACCCGGACATCTCATCGATTATCTGGCCATCGCGGGCTTCGACGGCGCCACCGTCTGCTCCGGCGATATCCTCGGCGTCGTCGCGAAACCGCGGCGAAATCCGTAGCCGCGCCCCGGCTTTCACCGGGGCGACAGGCTCGGAGTATCAGTGATCGCGGCGCTGCTGCACCGCTTCGGCGAGGCGATCGAGCTGGGCGGCCGTGGTCTCCCAATCGATGCAGGCGTCGGTGATGGACTGCCCGTAGGTCAGCGCGTCGGCGTGCCCGAGGGTCAGATCCTGGCGGCCCGCGACGAGGAAGCTCTCCAGCATCACGCCGACCACGCCCGGCTCGCCCGCGGCCAACCGGCCTGCGATATCGGTGACCACATCGACCTGCTTGTTGTGATCCTTATTGCTGTTGCCGTGGCTGGCGTCCACCACGATCCGCTCGGGTAGCGATGCCTTCTCCAACCGGATACAGGCCTCGCGGACCGAGGCGGCGTCGTAGTTCGGGCCGGTGCTGCCGCCCCGCAGGATCACATGGCAGTCCGGATTGCCGGTGGTGCGGATCAGCGCCGAGCGGCCGTCCAAGTCGGTGCCTGGGAAAACGTGGCTGGCAGCGGCGGCCCGCACACCGTCGACGGCCACTTGCACATCGCCGTCGGTGCCGTTCTTGATGCCGACCGGCATGGACAGTGCGCTGCTGAGCTGGCGGTGCACCTGGCTGGCCGCGGTGCGCGCGCCGATGGCGCCGTAGGAGACCAGGTCCGCGATGTACTGCGGGGTGATCGGGTCGAGGAATTCACAAGCCACCGGCAGACCGAGGGCGGTGATATCGACCAGCAGCTTGCGGCCGATGCCAAGTCCGGTGTTCACGTCGAAGGAACCGTCCAGGTGCGGATCGTTGATCAGCCCCTTCCACCCAAGGGTGGTGCGCGGCTTCTCGAAGTACACCCGCATCACGACGTGTAGCCGATCGTCGAGTTCGGCCGCCTTGGCGGCCAGGCGGCGGGCGTAGTCCAGCGCGGCGGCCGGATCGTGGACCGAACACGGTCCGACGATCACCATCAGGCGATCGTCGGCACCGTTGAGCACATCGACGGTGGCTTTGCGACCGGCTCGGACCACGTCGGCCAGCACATCGGTGATTCGATGCACCTGGCGCACCTCGGCCGGTGAGCGCAACGGGCTCACGCTGAGGGTGCGTTGGTCGTCCAGATCGGAATGCCGCGCGTCGACGTCGGCTGCGGTAGTCATCGTATGTGGGTTCCTTTACTTCAAGGCCGACCCACGGACGTGAAACCCGTCGAGCCGGTCCATCATCCGGCTCGGGGTGGAAAATGAGGTCAGCGCAAATGGTTGCCGCAGACCGACCCACCCAGGGCCGGCTTGCTAAACCAGAAATAGACGCGCTGCACGACGGTGACTGTACCAGGGACTATCCCGAGGTAACCGCAAGGCCAACATTCGTGCCGAAGCTCACCCCAGCTGACCGGGGACGTAACCACCGGCCGGGGTGCGGACGATGACATTCATCCGGTTCCACGCGTTGATCGTCGCGATGGCCGCGATGAGGGCCGCGGTCTGATCGTCGTCGTAGTGCTTGCGCACCTGCTCCCAGGTCTCGTCACTGACGCCACGGCCGTCACCGATGCGGGTGGCCTCTTCGGTGAGGGCGAGGGCGGCGCGCTCGGCCTCGGTGAAGACGGTGGCCTCGTGCCAGGCGGCGATCAGGTTGATTCGCACGGCGGTCTCGCCCGCGTGCGCGGCATCCTTGGTGTGCATATCGACGCACATGCCGCAGCCGTTGATCTGGCTGGCGCGGATCTTGACCAGTTCGTAGGTGGCGGCGGGCAGGGAGGACCCGTCGACGACCTTGCCCGCGGTGACGAGCCGCTTGACGTAGCTACCGGCGACGGGGTTGGCGTAGAGGTTGAAGCGCTGTTCCATGATCTGTGCCTTCCATTCGGTTGGGTTCACAGAGAGGACGACGCGGCCCAGCCCAGTGTGACATCGACGGATATGACCTGGATCACGAGACCGCAGCCACTTGCAGGACGGCACCCCCGATCGAGCCGAGGCCCAACCGAGTTTGCTTGTGCCGCAACAGACTCGGCTACTTGCCGAAGGTGTAGGTGACGCCGGTCAGCTTCTCCGACAGCTCCCACAGGCCGCGCGCGACCTGCTCGTCCTTGGACGCGGCGGTGGAACCGGACAGCCCGGGATAGCCGCGCATGCCGCCCCATCCGTCCGGACCATAGAACGCGCCCGGCTCGACCTGCTCGGTCGCCGCATAGATCTCCGGCAGCGCACCCATTTCGGCGCCCTGCGCCAGCAGCCGGTTGCCCAGCGCCATGACCGTGTCCAGGATGGATTCGGTATGCGACTGCAGTTCCGTTGCGGCATAGCCGGGATGGGCGGCCACCGAAATCTTCGACGAACCCGCCGCGGTCAGCCTGCGCTGCAACTCGTAGGCGAACATCAGATTGGCCAACTTCGCCTGGCCATAGGCGGACCAGCGCTGGTACTTGCGGCGCTCCCAGTTCAGGTCGTCCAGATCGATCTTGCCGGCCCGGTGCGCAAAGCTGGAGACCGTGACCACCCGGTCCGAGATCTTTTCCAGCAGTAGCCCGGTCAGCGCGAAGTGACCGAGATGGTTTGTGCCGATCTGCATTTCGAAGCCGTCGGCGGTCCGCCGTTGCGGCACCGCCATCACACCCGCGTTATTGATCAGTACGTCGGCCCGGTCCACCGCATCGGCGAACGCACGCACCGAGGCCAGATCCGCGAGATCGAGTTCGCGCACCTCGGCCCGCGCACCGATCTCACCTGCCACTTTCTCGCCCTTGGCCAGATTCCGACAGGCCAGGACCACCTGCGCACCCGCCCCGGCCAGCGCACGCACCGTCGCCGCCCCCAGCCCGCTGTTCGCGCCGGTGACGATGATCGTGCGGCCACTCTGATCGGGAATGTTCGAGGTATCCCAATGGCTCATGACCCGGAAGTCTAGTGCGCGCGGCGACCGTTCTCAGGCAATGCGCACAGGTCACGCCTGGGCCAGGATCTCCTCGTCGGTCATCGCCACCACCTCCAGGTACAACTTGGCGACGGCGTCCAGGCGATCGGGCGTGCCACGACCGGTCTCCCGTTCGACCAGCCGCCCGGCCAACCCGGCCACCGTCCGGCCGACGAGCAGATCGGCGACCAGCGCGTGGTCGACCTCGAGCCATTCGCGGATCCTGGCGACGGCCGTGGTGGCCAGCACCGAGTCACCGCCCGCGCCGAAGAAATCGTCGTGCACGCCGATGCGCTCGGTACCGAGCACCTCGGCGACGATCGTGGCCAGTGCGGCCTCCAGCGGCGTGCGCGGGCGCGCGTCCACCGCTTCGGACGCGTCGGGTTCCAGCAGTGCCACCACCGCGCGACGATCCAGCTTGCCGTTATCGGTCAACGGCATCTGCTCGAAGATCTCGATGCGAGTGGGAATCATGTAGCCGGGCAAGAGATCTCGCACCGCCGCGACAATCTCCTCGGCGGAGCCGACCTCGCCCGAAACCGCCGCCACCAGCTTAGGCGCGCCCTTGCCGACCACGGCGGCCACCGCGTGCCGAACCCCCGGCGCGGTACGCAGTCCGCTTTCCACCTCGCCCAATTCCACCCGGTAGCCGCGGATCTGGACCTGATGGTCGGCGCGACCGAGGAATTCGATGGTGCCGTCGGGCCAGTAGCGCGCCATATCACCGGTGCGGTACCAGCGGAGATCGTCGTGGACGACGAACCGTTCCGCGGTGCGCTCCGGATCATTGCGATAGCCCGCCGCGACATTCGCCCCGCCGACCCAGAATTCGCCGGGCACCCAATCCGGGCAGTCGCGGCCCGCCGAATTCACCACGCGGCAGCGCACATTGCGCAGTGGCACGCCGAACGGGACGGTGGCCCAATGCGCGGGCGGGTCGGCGACCTCGCAAATGGTGTTGTGGATGGAGGTTTCGGTGGCGCCGCCCAACCCGGAGAACCGGCAGTCCGGCACCTGCCGGGCCAGCCGCCGCGCCAGATCCGCGCCGACCCAGTCACCGCCGAGGGTGACCGCGCGCAACGAATCGCCGAGGTGGTCACCGCCGATCTCCAGGATCATGTCGAGCATGCTCGGCACACAGTTGAGGATCGAAACCCGGTGGTGGGTCAGTAGTTCCACCCAACTGGTCGCCTCCTCGCGCTGCGTGGCCGACAGCGCGACCACCGAGCCGCCGACGGCGAACATGCCGAACATGTCGTAGACGGAGGCGTCGAATTCCAGCGCGGACAGTCCGAGCACCCGGTCGGCCGGGCCGACCTCGAACCACTCGTTCACCGCGTCGATGGTGTTCATAGCACCGCGGTGCGGCACGTCGACACCCTTCGGCACACCGGTGGAGCCGGAGGTGAACAGCACATAGGCGATCGACTCCCGATCCGGAATCACCGGCTCGGCCAACGGATTCGGATGAGTACGCGCCGCCGAAAGCGGCAGACACGTGATATCCGGGCGACCCATGTCGGCGCCGTCGACGGTGAGCGCGGCGACCACGTCACCGGTGCGCAGGATCTCCGCGCGCCGCGCGACCGGCTGATCGAAACCGATGGGCACATAGGCCGCACCCGCCGCGAGCACACCGAGTACGGCGAGGATCTGATCCGGGCCCTTCGGCAGCTGCACCGCGACGGTCGCACCCGGCCGCGCTCCGATTTCGCGCAGCGCCGCCGCCACCGAAAGCGCTTGTGCGGCAAGTTCGGCATAGCTCCAGCTGCCATCCACGCCGTCGCGGCGCCACAGCACCGCCAGTGCGTCGGGCGTGCTGCTGGCATGGTCGAAGAAGCCCTGGTGCAGCGCCCGTCCGGACACCGGACCGTCGGTCGCGTTCACCGCGGCGCGCACGGCGGCCTGGGCGACCGGCAGGTGCACCGCGGCCTCCGCGATCCAGCCCGCCTCGCCCGCGCCCAGCCTGCCGATGGCCTCGGTGTAGCTGGCGAACATGGCGTCGATCATTCCGGCGGGGAACGCGGATTCGCGCACGTCCCAGTTGAGCAGCAGCCCGCCACGCACCTCGGTGACCTGCGCGTCCAACAGCACCTGCGGGCCCTGCGAGATGATCCAGACCGGCTCGCCGAAGGTCTCGGTGACCGAGGTCGCGAACAGCTCGCCCAGGTTGAGCGCGCTGGTGTAGACGATCGGCGCGAGCACCGGCTCGCCGCGGTGCCTGCCCAGATCGCGCAGCACCTCCAGCCCGGAATACGCGGTGTGCGAGCCGCTTTCGTGCATCGCACGCTGTAGTGCTTTCGCCCGCTCGGTGACCGTCACGTTCTCGGTGACGTCCACCTCCAACATGATCGAGGAGGTGAAATCGCCGATCACCCGGTCGATAACCGGATGCACCGGCTCCCGGTGGAACAGCGGCACATTCAGCAGGAAGCGGCTCTGCGCCGACCAGCCGCCGATGGTCTCGGCGAATACCGCGGCCAACGCCATTGCCGGTGTGATGCCGCGGGCGTGCGCGGCGGCGAGCAGCCGCTCCTTGGCTTCCGGCTCCAACCAGTGGTCGTAACGGACGGTCCGATGCGGTTCGGCGCGCTCGCTGACCGGAATGGTCGGCAACTCCGGTGCGCCGGGCAGCTCCGGCAGCCGATCGCGCCACCACTGCTTATCGCGTTCCCTGGCAACGGCATCCACCGTGCGCTCGGTGCGATACCGGCGATAGCTGTAGCCCTGCGGCGGCACCGTGCGGCCGTGGTAGAGCTCGGCGAGGTCGGCGACGAGCACGCGGTAGCTCATCGCGTCACCCGCGATCATGTCGACATCGAGATGCAGCCGGGTACGACCGTCGGCGAGCAAGCTCAGCGTCACATCGAGCACCCGCCCCTCCTCGATGGCCAGCCGCTGATGAGTCTTGCTGTCGCGCAACCGCTCCAGCTCGGCCTCGGCCGCCGCGGGAGCGTGCGCGCGCAGATCGACGACCGAGAACACCGGCCGACCCGGATTGAGAATGGTCTGCTGGGTGCCGTCGGGGAGGAACCTGGTGCGCAGCATCGGATGCACGGCAACGAGATCCGTCACCGCCCGCGCCAATCGTTCGGCATCGACCTCGGCACCGTCGAATTCGACATACAGGTGCGCGGCGACACCGCCGAGATCCTGTTCCTCGGAGCGACCGATCCAGTAGGCGTGCTGCATCGACCCCAACGGGAACGGCGCGAATTCGTCCTCGGGATCAAGGTTTTCGACAGGTTCGACCTCCGGAACCGCCGCGACGGATTCGTCGACGCCGAGCAACCGCGACCACTCCGCGACCGACGGCGCCGCAGCCAACTGCGCGAAGTTGATCTCCAGCCCACGCTTGCGCCAGCCACCCGCCAACTTCATGGTGCGAATGGAGTCCAATCCGAGCTGGATCAGATCATCGCCGTCTGCGATCGTCTCGACCGGTACATCGAGCTGCTTCGCAATAGCCGCGCGGATTTCCTCCCGGCCGATCCCCGCCTCGTCCCCCGGTCGCTGTGCTGGCTCCATCTGGCGCTGTCACTCCTTGGTCGCCGCCGCATCCGGCGGATCGAGACTGCTCGGCGGTAGCCTATCGCATCGAGATAGGGTTGCCTAACCTATGTTATGAAGCCCTAATCATGCAGCAGATCTTCCAGTGAGGCAGACCGTGACTTCGACATCCACCTCGCCCACCCATCGCGACGGCTACGTCCCCTTCCCCACCGCCGACGCCGCGACCTATCGCGCGGCCGGCTACTGGACCGGCCGCCCACTCGGCGACCTGCTGCGCGCGAGCGCGACCCAGCACCCGCAACGCACGGCACTGCTCGATGCCGACAGCGCGCGCACCTACGCATGGGTGGATGCCGAGGCAGACCGGATGGCGCACGGTTTACTCGCACTCGGCATCGCGCCGGGTGATCGGGTGGTCGTGCAACTGCCGAATGTGCCTGAGTTCTTGACGGTCCTGTTCGGATTGCTGCGCGCCGGAATCATTCCGGTGCTGACCCTGCCCGCGCATCGCCGCGCCGAAATCGAACATCTGGCCGGACTTTCCGAAGCGGTCGGGTACATCGTGGCCGACCGGCTCGGCGACTTCGACTACCGCGAACTGGCCGAAACCGTCCGCTCGGCCGTACCCACCCTGCGTCACGTTCTCGTACTCGGCGATCCGGGAGCCTTCACCGATCTGAATTCGATTCCCCACGACGGCGGTTCACTTCCCGACATCGATCCGAGCGATATCGCCCTGATGCTGGTCTCCGGCGGTACCACCGGCCTGCCGAAGCTCATCGCGCGCACCCACGACGACTACGTCTACAACGCCACCGCGAGCGCCGAGGTCTGCGGACTGACCGAGGACGACGTCTACCTCGCGACACTGCCCGCCGCACACAACTTCCCGCTCGCCTGCCCCGGCATCCTCGGCACCGTATCGGTCGGCGCGGCCGTCACCTTCATCACCGATCCGAGCCCGGAGAGCGCCTTCGCCGCCATCGAACGTCATCGCGCCACCGTCACCGCGGTCGTGCCGCCACTGGCCCAACTCTGGTGTGCGGCAACCGAATGGGAAGACGCCGATCTCGGCTCACTGCGGCTGCTCCAGGTCGGCGGCGCGCGGCTGGCCGAGGTGAATGCCCGCGAGGTCGCACCCGCGCTGGGCGTCGAACTGCAACAGGTCTTCGGCATGGCCGAGGGCCTGCTCAACTACACCCGCCTCGACGACGCCGACGATATCGTCTGCACCACCCAGGGCCGTCCGCTCTCGCCTGCCGACGAAGTACGGGTCGTGGATGCCGATGGCAACGAGGTCGCCCCCGGCGAAGAGGGCGAACTGCTCACCAAGGGCCCTTACACAATCCGCGGATACTACCGCGCCCCCGAACACAATGCCCGCGCCTTCACCCCCGACGGCTACTACCGCTCCGGCGATCTCGTGCGCCGACTGCCGAGCGGCCATCTGATCGTCTCCGGCCGCATCAAGGACGTCATCAATCGGGGCGGCGAGAACATCTCCTGCGACGAACTCGAGGAACATCTGCTCGCCCACCCGTCCGTCCGGCATGCCGCCGCCGTCGGCCTCCCCGATGCGGCGCTGGGTGAAAAGGTCTGTGCCGTCTTGGTTGTCGACGGTCAAATGCCGACTTCGGCCCAGCTCAAGTCCTTCCTCACTGAACGCGGTCTGGCGACCTACAAACTCCCAGACCTGCTCCGCCAGGCCGACGAACTGCCCATCACCGCCGTCGGCAAGATCGATAAGAAGGCCCTGCGTGCCGACCACGGCTGACCGGAACGATCGGGGGTGGCGCGAGTCCGATCTCGCCACCCCCGATCCGAACCCCGGATAACCGGGTGCCCCAGCAGATGATTCGGAACGCGGGCCGACCTTGATGGGTATGAATTTGCTAGGCCTTGACTACATAGGGCGCGACACTGCCCAGTTTTTCGCAGGTCTCCTCGAATTCCCGCTCCGGCCGCGACTGCCCGACAATGCCCGCGCCCGCCCGCAGCCACGCGCCTTCGGTGGTCTGGTAGACCGCACGTAGTACCAGCGTCGCCTCCATCGCACCGCTCGGCGAAATCGTCACCACGGCACCGGAGTACAGGCCGCGCGGCGCACCGTCGAGACGGAACACCGAGTCGACACCCTCCCGTTTCGGGATACCGGACGCCGTGACCGACGGGAACAGGACCTCCAGCGCATCCCAGCTGGAACGGTCCGCAGCGAGCCGCCCGCGCACCGTGGAGGCCAGATGCTGCACGCTGCCACGTTCTCGAACCGCCATGAAATCGGAGACCGCGGGCGTGCCGGGATCGGCCACCTCGGTGATCTCGGCAAAGGAGGTCCGCACCGAAATCGCGTGCTCCACGATCTCTTTGGGATCGGTGATCAGGTCGGCCCGCGCCGCCATATCGATGGCTTCGCCGAGCCCGAAGGCGCGCGTCCCGGCGAGCGGCTCGGTGGTGACGACCCGATCCTCGTCGACGGAGGCGACCAACTCCGGACTGAATCCGGCCGCCTCGAGTCCACCGAGGCGAAGCAGGAACGACCGCGCCGGAGTGTTGTTGGCCCGGCCGAGCCGGTAACTGGCGGGGACATCCACCGCGAACGGCAGATCGACCTTCCTGGACAGAATGACCTTCTGATAACGACCGGAGCGGATTTCCGTGACCGCCTCGGCGACCCGATCGCGATATCCGGTCGGATCGAGACGCACATCGACCGGATGCGCCTGCGGCAGCTCGGTCTCCTGCGAGGCGGCGATGAGATCGTGAATGTCATTGACCTCGGCCGGTGTCGCGCCGGAAATCCGGACGCCGCACTCGCCGACCCGCACCTCGATGCGCGGAATCATCAGATGGGCAAGTGCGGTTCGCGGATCCAGATGCCGCGTCGCATCCAATGCCCATGCGCAGAACTCGAATCCGATCCAGCCGTAGGCCCGGCGCCCGCCGAGCGGCAGCATGGCGAGTGCGTTGTCGATGACCCGCGCCGGGCTGCCCTCCCAGGCACTCGTGGGGCCGCGCCCGTCCCAGGACACACGCAATTCGTTCGCGTCGAGTTCGACGCCGCCGAGCGGATCGGCCGCGAATACCCATTCGCCGGGCCGTTCGTACATCACGTATTCGCCGAAGCGCTCGGCCGCAGCCAGTCGGGACATCGCTGCCGCCGGATCGGTCACATACTCAACGCGCAAGCGCTCCGTGGTCGACAACGATCCTCCAAGGTTATGCTGACCTAACTTAGGAAAGTAAGGTTAGCATTACCTGTCTAGATCGGAGGTGTGCCGCAGACCACAGCAAACGGCTACTCCGCAGGCAGTGCGAGCGCCGACCGCTCGACGCTCAACAGACTCTCCGTGCTGTGCTCCGCGTGGTACGCGGCCCCGCCGCCGCGCACCCCGAACAACCGCTTGCTGTAGACCAGCCAGACCACCGCGGCGATATTGATCAGCAGCGCGCCGATACGCAGCACGGTGATCTTCTCGGTCAGCTCGTAGATCTCCAACGGCAGGAAGATGCTGGTCGCGACCACCGCGAAATACTCACCCCAGCGCTTCACCAACCAGAGCCCGACCGCCTCGATCGCCTGCAGCGTCGCATAGGCGAGGATGCCGATGGCCACCCACAGCAGGGTCGTATTCGACAGCGAGAACGCGTCATCGATCAGATGCACAATCTTGGATCGGTCGATATCCCAGCCGATCTGATCGGCCAGCGGCCGCAGCAGCGGCAGTTCCTCATCGAAGACCGCCCGCATATCCTCGCGCGAGGACCGGAATTTGAAGACGGCGAGCGCGGCGACCACCAAGAGCAAACCGCGCACCAACCGCTCGATCGCCAACGCCCGCATCAGCCAGCGGTCCCGCAGCAGTCGCCCGCGCGGCACCTCCGGAGCATGGTCGGCGGGCCCGGAGCCGACCGGTTCGCCGGGTACGAACGTGCCGCAGCGCAGACATCGCCACGCGACACCGGCCACCGTCTGAACATGCAGCCGTTCCGCCAGATCCTGCTCGTCCGGCGCATAGGTGTAGTGGCCGTGCCAGCCGCATGCGCGTAACGCCCAATCCATGCGCGCAGCCTAGTTCGCCATCGCGATCGGCCGCGATCGCAAACGCCGTATCGATATCCGAAGCCCAACTCGCCCGCCGGAGTTCCTGCGCGGAATCCACTGGCGGGCTTCAATAGGAGTCATGATCGATCACCGCGGGGATTCGCCCGCTCCAGCTCGAGCGGCAGCCCCCGGTTCGGTGGTGGCACTGATCGATGCGAGCTCCGGCGTGGAACGCGAACTCGTCGGCACCTGGCTGGCCGACGGCGGACTGAAGCACGAACTCGGCGTCGACGCACCGATCACCCAGTTGGATCTGGATGCGGACGCGATCGGCGATCGACTGGTCGGACGCCGCGACGATCCGCTGGTGGTGCCGATCCGGGTGCTGTGGCTCCCGGCCGAGCGCGACGGGGTCCGCCGCATCACCTTCGCCGACCTGGCCCTGCTGACCAATCCGCGCAAGCCGAACCGACTCGCGCAACGCCGCTTGGTCGGCAAATCGCCGGACCGTCACGTGGTGCTCACCGGGCAGCCCGCTCTGCTCAGCGAATTGCGCGCCAATAATCCGGAGGCCGCGGCGCTGCTCATAAAGGGCTCCGCCGAGCCGTTCGCGCGCGCCATCGTGCGCGCCGCGGTGGTCGCCCTGGAACGTGCCGAACGTTCCATCATCGGTGACCGGTACAAGGTGCCGCGGCTGGTGGCCGAGGAGATCCTCGACTCCCCCGACTTCCTGCGCAGGCTCGAACTCATCGCCGATCAGCTCGGTACGAGTCCGCACGAGGTGTACCGGCGGGCCGAGAAGGCGCTGAACGAACTCGTCGCCGCCCAGAGCAGACTGGTCTCGGATCTGTTCACCCAGGCGATGCGCCCGATCCACGCCTCCACCTGGAAGGTCGACTCCGACGACCCCGGCCTGGACGGGTTGCGCGCGTTGAACCGCAACCATCCGCTGGTCTTCCTGCCCTCGCACCGGTCCTATGTCGATGCGTTCGTACTCGGTGATGTGCTGGCCCGCAATGACTTTCCACCGAATCATGTGATCGGCGGCGCGAATCTGAGCTTCTGGCCGATGGGTCCGATCGCCCGGCGTACCGGCACGGTCTTCATCCGGCGCAGCTTCGGTGACGACGAGGTCTACAAGGCGGTGGTCGAGGAGTACTTCGCCTACCTGCTGGCCAAGCGATTCAATATGGAGTGGTACTTCGAGGGCGGCCGCACCCGCACCGGCAAGCTGCGCCCGCCGCGCTATGGATTGCTGAATTACCTTGCCGCCGCCGTCCGTTCGAATCGGATCGACGATGTGCTGCTCGTCCCGGTATCGATCACCTATGAGCGGCTGAACGAACTCGGCGCCATCGCCACCGAACAGGTAGGCGGGAAGAAGAAGCCGGAGGGTCTGGCCTGGATGGCGCGTTATATACGCAGCCAACAGCATTCGGCCGGACACGTCTATGTGCGATTCGGCGAACCGCTGTCTGCGCGCGATCGCCTTGCCGCATATGGGGATCCGCTCACCCCGGCACCGACGATCATTCCGCTGCACCGCACCGAACCGGCGGGAACCGAACCGAGCAATGTCACCGAGTCGGCGGAGGTCGCCGAGCTGGAGCGAAAGGCCGTGCAGCGGTTGGCCTTCGAGGTCGCCGTCGGTATCAATACGGTCACGCCGATCACGGTCAACGCGCTGGTCACCCTGGCGCTGCTCGGTGTGCACGAGCGTGCGCTCACCCTCGGCGAGGTGCGTGCCGTGCTGGCCCCGGTGCTGCGGTACATCGAGAAGCGCGAGCTGCCGCACGGTGAACTGGCGGCGCTGCGCGATGAGCAGAGTCTCGCGGTGGTGCTGGAGCAGCTGTCGCTGGCCAAGGTCGTGACCGTGTACCGCGGCGGGCTGGAACCGGTGTACTCGATCGAATCGGGTGCGCATCTGGAGGCCGCGTTCTATCGCAATAGCGCGGTGCATTGGTTCATCAACCGCGCCATTCTCGAATTGTCGATCCTGGGCGCCTTGGAGATGCAGGCACCGGATCAGCTGCGGGCAGGCTGGGACGAGGCCTTCCGACTGCGCGATCTGCTCAAGTTCGAATTCTTCTTCCCGGAGCGGGCCGAGTTCTCGGCGCAGATGACAGCGGAAATGCTGCTGGTGGACCCGGATTGGCACCAGCACACCGCGGCGGACACCCTCGGTGAGGAAGTTCTGCACAAACTCACCGCATCCGGATTCATGATGGCGCACCGCGCTCTTCGCGCATTCGTAGACGCGCAGCTGGTGGTGGCCGAACGGCTGGCGGCCCACGACAGCGCCGAAGAGATCGATCGCAAGGAGTTCATCGACGAATGCGTCGCGGTCGGTAAGCAGATGCTGCTGCAGCAGCGACTGCACAGTCCGGAATCGGTCTCCACCGAATTGTTCTCCAGCGCACTCAAACTCGCGGACAACCACGGGTTGTTGACCCGCGTCAGTCATGACTCGGCCAAGCCGAGGGCCGAATTGACCCGGCGCAGATACGAATTCGCCGACCAGCTGCGCATTATCGCGGCTCGGATCTCGCAGGCCGCCGCGCTGGATCCGTCCAATATCACCGCACGGGGGGCCTGATGGTCGAACAACACCCTGGGGTCCCAACGGATCTCGCGGCGGCCATCGCCGCGATCCGGTCCGGGCCGCAGGGGCCGGAAGTCGCCGCGATCTTCGACTTCGCCGCCGTTGTGGATGGTTTCGGGCCGCTGTCGCGGTGGACATTCCGGCGCGATAAGAGCCGGATTACCGCGGACACCCTGCTCGGCAGCATCCGCAATGGACTCACCGATGGCGAATACAGCCGGTTCCTCCAGCAGGCCATGCGGACACTCGCCGGACAGCCCGAAGACGAACTGGACGAGTTGGGCACGCTGCTGTTCCGGAAAAAGATCTACGGGCACCTGTATCCCGAAGCATGGCAGCTGATCCGGACGCACGAAGCCGCCGGGCATACCCTGGTGCTCGCCACTGCGCTGACCCGATTCCAGGTCGAACCCGCCGCAGCCGAACTCGGTATCGAGCATGTGCTGTACACCCGGATGGCGACCACCGATGGCGTGCTCACCGGTTACACCGACGGAAAAACCCTGTGGCGCAATGGCAAGGCCGATGCGGTTCGCGAATTCGCCGCCGCGCATGGACTGGATATCGGCCGCAGCTACGTCTACGCGGACAGCATCGCCGATCTGCCGCTGCTCTCGGTGGTCGAGCATCCGGTAGCGGTGAATCCCGAGCGAAAGCTCGGTACCGCTGCCGCCGAACAGAATTGGCCGATACTGACGTTCCGTCCGCGTCGACCACCGCGCCCGACCGACTATCTGCGCACCATAGCCGGATTCGCCGGGCTACTGGCCGGGGCGCTGCTCGGGGTGCTGAGCAAGTCCTACACGCGTCAGCACCGGAAGATGGCCGATGCGCTGATGGCCTACGGAGCCGGTGCCACGCTCGGCGCCACCGGTATCCGGCTGCGGGTCAGCGGTGCGGAAAACGCCCGCGCCCCGAGACCCGCCGTCTTCCTGTTCAACCATCAGAGCCAGTTCGACGTGATCATCGTGCCCAAGGTGCTCGAAGGCGGGGTCACCGGAATCGGCAAGAAGGAGCTGACGAAGAATCCGATCTTCGGTCCGCTGATGCGGTTCGTCGGGGTCACCTTCATCGATCGTGCCAACACCACGCAGGCCAAGGCGGCGCTGGCGCCGGTGGTGCAGACGCTGCGCGGCGGCCTGTCGATCGCGGTCTCACCCGAAGGCACCCGGTCGTATACACCGCGCATCGGCCCGTTCAAGAAGGGCGCCTTCCACATCGCGATCCAGGCCGGGGTACCGGTGATCCCGGTGGTGATCCGCAATGCGGGTGAAATCAACTGGCGCAACTCGATGGTCGCGCGCAAGGGCACCGTCGACGTGGCCATCCTCGACCCCATCGACGTCGGCAGTTGGGACGCGAACGATATGGACGACAACGTCGAAGCCGTCCGTCAGCTGTACACCCACACCCTGCTGAACTGGCCGTCGCCGGACCGGTGATGTCGCTTGGCGCCTTCACCTTGTACCCCGTACGCCGGGTGCTCCGTACTACCGGATACCTGGTTGGTGGACGGATGCCCGACCGGTGCACGGATCCCGACCGGTGGACGGATACCCGGTCGGCGGACAGGTGCCCGGTTGGTGCACGAATGCCCGGCCGGTGCACGGATACCTGGCTGGCGGTCGGATGCCCGACCGGTGCACGGATATACCCGGTCGGCGGACAGGTGCCCGGTTGGTGCACGAATATCCGACCGGTGCACGGATATACCCGGTCGGCGGACAGGTGCCCGGTTGGTGCACGAATATCCGACCGGTGCACGGATACCCGGTCGGCGGACAGGTGCCCGGTTGGTGCACGAATATCCGACCGGTGCACGGATACCCGGCCGGTGCACGGATGCCCGGCTGGGCGGCCGGATGCCCGGCTGGGCGGCCGGATGCCCGGTTGGTGGACAGATGATGCCCGGTTGGTGGACAGATGCCCGGTTGGTGGACGAATATCCAGCCGGTGCACGGATGCCCGGCTGGCAGCCGGATCCTCGGCTGGTGCACGGAGGATGCCCGGTCGGCAGCCAGATCCCGGCTGGTGCACGGATCCCCGGTCAGATGGCAGACGGGTGCCCGGCTGGCGACTGGATGCCCAGTTAGTTGGCGGGCGGGTGCCCGGCTCACAGACGGTGCCCGGTTGCTTGCCGGACGGGATGCCCGGCTGACTGACGAGTACCCCGTTACTTGGTGGACAGGGTGCCCGGTCGTCGCCAGGTGTCAGACCGAGCGCCCGAACAGCAGCTTCCACGGCATCAGCGCGGATTCCAGTTGCACCTTGAGGCTCATCTTGGAAGCGCCGAGGGTTCGCTCCTCGAACCGGATCGGTACCTCCGCGATCGTGATGCCTTTCTTGACGGTGCGGTAGTTCATCTCGACCTGGAACGAATACCCGTTGCTGCGAATCGAGGCCACGTCGATGGCGCGCAACGTATCGGCCTTCCATGCCTTGAACCCGGCAGTGGCGTCCTTGACGCTCAGACGCAGGATCAGGTTCACGTAGAAGTTGGCCCAGGCGGACAGCGCCTTGCGATACCACTTCCACTCCTCGGCGGTGGACCCGCCGGGCACGTAGCGGGACCCGAGCACGACACCGGCATCGGTGGTGTCCAGCTTCTCCAGCATCGCCGGAATCACCTCAGCGGGATGCGACAGGTCGGCGTCCATCTGGATCACCACATCGGCGCCCTCGTCCAGTGCCCGGGTGATCCCGGCCACGTAGGCGCGGCCCAATCCGTTCTTTTCGGTGCGGTGCAGTACGCCGACGACATTCGGCAGCTCGGCCGCCAGCTTGTCGGCGATCTCACCGGTCCCGTCCGGCGAATTGTCATCCACCACGAGCACATGCAGATCAGGCACCGGCAGCGCCGTCAGCCGCTCCACCGCAACCGGCAGATTCTCCCGCTCGTTGTAGGTCGGCACAACAACGGTAACCCTCAAGGGTCGCCCTCCCTGCTCACCTGTTCCAGCCCGCAGACCCACGACAGGACCCGGAGCACTCGTCTGATTGCCAAGAACCGTACTTGATCGAACTGAAGACCACCTGAGCGCCCGCACACTCCCGCCGCCACGCAAATACCCGCGACGTGCCGACTACCTCGCAAATCGCGTCCACCACCCCGCGGACCACCCCCGGATCCACATCGAAATCAGTTGCCGCACACCACCCCTGGCACGCCCTCACTTCTCCCCAGCGCGCCAATCCCGATCCCGGGCATCCTCACGAGCATTGCGCGCATGCACGATCTCCAACGCCCGCTCAGCAGTAGCCCGATCCGGATACGGCCCCATCCGATCCCGGAACCAACACTGCTTCCCACTCTCGGCCCGCTGATGCTTCAAGCAGTAATACCACTTCTCCGCCATCCCCCCAGCATCCCACCACCATGATCAACAGACCCCCGATTTCCACCCCGACCCTCGAGATCCGTCCCCTTGTGAGTACCAATGCGGCACGGTCGAAAACCGGTCGTCCTGGCTTGTGACAGCCAGGACGACCGGCGGAACCGATTACAGGCAACCATTCGCCCTGAGCTGGGCGGCAACCTCATCGGAGACAGTGATAGAGCGGCCGATATTGGCATCCGTCAGGTCGGATGCGCTGATCCCGGCCTGCATCGCGCAGCCAAGCAACTTGGCGTCCACGGTGATGCTTTCGTCGGCGTGCGCGATGCCGGCCCCGGTCATGAGGGCACCAGCCAGCGCTACAGCGAGAACACCGGTCTTGACGAATCGCATGAGATTTCCTCCTTCGAATCGCAGTCCTACGGTTCTGCTCGACACCTGCTTCACTTGCCTGATTTGTTCGGAGTACGCCCGTCCGCCGGAGCCGACGAAGCTCACCCCCTGAGTTGCAGGGTCCAACATACGCACCGGACACCGATGCGCGCCGGGACATTCGTCACTTCGGTCGAGTTCGATAACCGAGCCAAGACATAAAAAATCCCCCCGACCAGGTGATATGCCGAGGGGATTTGGTGGCCAGGGCCGGGATCGAACCGGCGACCTTCCGCTTTTCAGGCGGACGCTCGTACCAACTGAGCTACCTGGCCGCAGGCACCCGTGGTGAATGCCATACGCGAAACGCCGGATTGCTCCGGCGCTTACTTTGCGACCCTGACGGGACTCGAACCCGCGACCTCCGCCGTGACAGGGCGGCGCGCTAACCAACTGCGCCACAGGGCCTTGCGTGCTTCCAACGATCCGAAGACCGTACCCCCTACGGGATTCGAACCCGCGCTACCGCCTTGAAAGGGCGGCGTCCTAGGCCGCTAGACGAAGGGGGCTCGCCCCGGATTTCTCCGGACCGGCTTCAACGGCTGTCCGTTGGGAGCTGGGATAGCTTATGACAGATCGGCCGCGTTTCCCAAATCGGCTGTTCAGGCTCCCAAACCGAGCTCTTCGAGTCGAGCCTGTGCGCGCCAGCCGTCGTTGCGGAACTTCTCCGCCCACTCCGGGGTCGCCATCGCCTCGACGACGACCTCGAGCGCCTCCTGGAACCGAGTCCGCAGATCGATCCCGCTGCCGAGGATGTCGATCAGATAGCGCTGGCCGGCGAGGGCGGCAGAGACGGTGCGGGTGAAGCGGTCCGGGTCCGCATCGGCGCGCAGCTGGCCCTGATCGATGGCGCGAACCGCGAGAACTCTGGTGGCGCGGCCGAGTATTCGGCCACCGCCGGTCTGCACATCGCGATAGAAGTCCGGCTCGATGATCAACCGGAATTCGGCCTGCACGATGATGTCGTGCTCGAGTCGCAATGCCACCTCGTCGACCATCCCGTGCAGGACATCGAGTGGACCGAGATCCGTTCTGGCAAGCCAACGCTCGGCCGATGTGCGGTATCGGTCGACCGCGGTCTCGAGTACCGCGCGTGCGAGATCTTCCTTGGAATCGAAATGAAAGTACATGGCGCCCTTGGTGGCGCGCGAACCTTCCAAAATGCGGTTGAGCGATGCAGCGGCATAGCCGCTCTTCCCGAACTCAACGGCGGCGGACCTGATTATCGCCGCGCGTGTCCGGCGGGCCCGCTCTTGCTGCCGTGCCATGCTCGAAACGCCTCCGAAGCCTACTCGTCGCCAAATCGGTGCCCCCAAAAGAACGGACCCTTGGCGCGAAGTTATGAGTTTTATCAATACTTCAAACCGGGATTTCGCCCCGTTTCAAACTTTCGGTACGAAAACTTGCGAAAATCCTGAAACACACCAGCTGGTATAGTTTTCCTGCCCAGGTGCGCCGCAGGGGGTGCGCACCTGGGCATTACTTCGTCTCGGATCTGCCTCCCCCGGCGTCGACTCGTAGGAAGTCGCGATCGGTCGAACCGGCCACGACACGTTCGGGCACACCAACGATAAGCCGAATTCCGGATCGCCGGGTAAGTCGGCGATTCTTCCGTAATTCACCAAGTCGTCACCGTACCCGGAAACACCATCCGACACGCGGCAAACCGAAGACTCCAGCGGCCGAAACATCCGGATATCTGTTACAGCAAACTTCACGCAATCGAGCAAAGTGGTGCCTCGGATTTCCGAATTCGACAGCGTCGCAGCACTGTTCACCCGAGTCGACCAGCGGCCCGGTCACCGCGGTGCCAACCGCGCGACACCGGCCAGTCGCCTCGCTGCGTCCCCCCGCGCACTGGCCCTACACCCCCCGCAAATCCAAAGACATTGGTACGCAACATGATTGGATGGTAGCCCGGCTCGGCAGGAATGAACAAAGCTGGGTACCAATTGTTTACCGGCAGCATCGCTACCCACACGCATCGTGTTACCCGGTACGCGAGCACGACTCGGCACCGGCACCCGGCAACCCCGATCGAACCGATCCACGCCCCAGCCGACGCGCCCCGCCCCCGGTTACCCGATCCGCGCCCGGCCCACTACACTGTCCATCCGCGCCCCTATAGCTCAGTTGGTAGAGCTACGGACTTTTAATCCGCAGGTCGTAGGTTCGAGCCCTACTGGGGGCACCTTCTCAGGCGTCCGGTTTCCATATCGGACGCCTGAGTCATATTCCAGACCGCACGCACTCGCGACGCGTATCGGCCGCGGCCGTGAAACGGCACATTCCACAGCGGGCTTTCCATACTGTGGGCCGCGCCCGCACACTCGGAGGCAGGCCTCGGCAACGGCGGACTTCGCTCGACGATTCAGCTTTCTCGAGTTCCCATTGGACAGATCGCCGACAAGTCGACCAGGCCACCCACACGGAGGCGGTATTGCTCGGTTGATTGCCACCCGAGGGCGTGGCTTCGTTGGTCGGCGCGCTGGATCAGCCCTCGGCGCGCAGGAGGGCACCAGCGTCGCCGATGCCGCCTCCGACCGTGACGGCTATCCGCCCGAGCGCCTGGGCAGTGGCGCGCACCACAGACGCGGTCCGGCGACGGCATCGGACACATACTCTGCGGTCTGCTCGGCAGCAGCGGCAAGCGAGTCGGCATCGGCGGCGCGATCGGAGAAGCGTTGGCCGAGAACACAGGTGGTGCGCCGGGCGGACTTTTCGGCGGTGAACGCGGAGCGATCGCGGCGGCGACACCAGCGGCTTTGTGCGTTACAGCACGCTGGGCTAACGACTCTCGGCCCGTAGCGATAAACCCCTTGCTGCGCGCAGAGCCCCTACACTCGGTGTGGTTGTCGAACGCCGACGTCGGCATATGACCTCTATCACGAGGTCTCATTTGCCAGCCAGATGCGTTTCGCATCACACCTACGGTGCCGTAAGGTATGGCCGCATCGGCACACGGTCTACCCGGGGGACTGACCAGCAAGAGCGCACACACATGAAGGGCTTGTATATGGCAAGGGATCTGACTCAACTCGAGCTGCTCACGGAGTTGGAGCCGGTTGCCGAAGAAAACGTCAACCGGCACCTCTCCCTGGCAAAGGAATGGCATCCGCACGACTACGTCCCGTGGGATGAGGGCCGCAACTTCGCGGCACTCGGCGGGGTGGACTGGGACCCTGAGCAGTCCCGACTGAACGAAGTCGCGAAGGCGGCCATGATCACGAACCTGCTCACCGAAGACAATCTGCCCTCCTACCACCGCGAGATCGCCGAGAACTTCTCGCAGGACGGCGCCTGGGGCACCTGGGTGGGTCGCTGGACCGCCGAGGAGAACCGCCACGGCATCGTCATGCGCGACTACCTCGTGGTTACCCGTGGCGTCGATCCCGTGGCGCTCGAAGAGGCGCGCATGATCCACATGACCAACGGATTCGCTTCGCCGACCGAGGCCGATGCGGGCTTCCTGCACTCGGTCGCGTACGTGACCTTCCAGGAGCTGGCCACCCGGGTCAGCCACCGCAATACCGGCCGGGTCTGCGACGACCCCATCGCCGACCGCATGCTGCAGCGCGTCGCCGCCGACGAGAACCTGCACATGATCTTCTACCGCAACATGTGCGGCGCCGCCCTGGATCTGTCCCCCGACCAGGCGATCGAGGCGATCACGCTGATCCTGGAGAACTTCCAGATGCCCGGCGCCGGTATGCCCAACTTCCGCCGCAACGGCGTATTGATGGCCAAGCACGGCATCTACGATCTGCGCCAGCACCTCGAAGACGTGGTGCAGCCCGTGCTGAAGAAGTGGGACATCTTCGAACGCACCGATTTCACCGCACGCGGCGAGGCCGTGCGCGAACGGCTCGGCCTGTTTCTGGAGAAGCTGAGTCAGGACGTCGTCAAATTCGAAGAGCAGCGCGACCGCATGCTCGCCCGCGAGGCGAAGAAGCGCGACCTCGCCGGGGTCGCCGCAGGCTGATCTCGACCCGCAAACGTAAGCGCGCCGCCGCCGGATTTCTCCGGTGGCGGCGCGTTTATTTTCGGCAACGCCGATCTCAGTGGCGAACTTATAGCTTCAACCGCCGAAACTCCTTGCGACGCTACTTCACCGGCAGTGCGCCGTCGACGCCGCCCACATCGGTGATCTTCCAATCCGAGTTCTTATCGAGCGTGACGTTGTAGGTCACCGTTGTCTGCGCGCCTTCCGGACTCTGCGCATTCGTCGAACTCACATTTACGAACACATCGACTTTGTAGATACCGCCTTGCTCCGACATCACCTTCGCGGTAATCGGCGCGGCGGTGGAGGTCCACTTCAACGGAACCAGAATCTGTTCGAGCTTGGGCGCGGTCGCATCGAACTTATTCGCCAGCTGCGGAACGGTATTCGCCTTCAGCTCGGCCACCCATGCCGGGATGTCCTGGTAATTGACGGTGGCCGCGCCGACCGCGTATTCGGTGGCCACCTGCTCGGCCCTCTTATCCGCGGCTTCCCGATCGTTTCGATCGGCAAGATCACCGCGAGCCGAGACGAGAAAACCGCCCAGCACGGCGACCGCGATTACCAATGCGCCGATTACCGCGCCGACGACCACGGTGGATACGCGAATCGACAGGGTGCCCGGCTGCCGGTCCGACGGCTGCCCGGACGTGCCCGCCCGCGTATCGGACGCCTTCGCCTCGGTCGCCTTGCCCGGCTCCACGCCGGAGTCGCGGTCCGCACCCGATCCGGCGCCTTCGATCCGTTCCGTCATTGGCCTCTCCGATGAGTCTGGTGGTCACGGGTGATACCCGCGAGTAACAGGCTACGTATCGGCCCAAACCGCCGACGATTCGGCCAGGAACCTCGACACTGGGGATATCCGATACCCGCTCACAGGAGGCCCGGGACATGACGAATAAGGGCGAGGCCACGCTCGGCGGCAAGGTCGTCGCGATCACCGGCGGCGCACGCGGGATCGGACGGGCCACCGCGGAGGCATTCCTGGGGGCGGGCGCCGCGGTCGCGATCGGTGATATCGATGTCGAACTGGTCGCCAAGACGGCGGCGGAGTTGGGCGCCGATCCGGATGCCAAGATCGTCGGCCTGCCGCTGAACGTCACGGACAAGGCCTCCTTCGCCGCCTTCCTCGACAGCGTGGACAGCCAGCTCGGCCCGCTGGATGTGCTGGTCAACAACGCGGGCATCATGCCGACCGGGTTATTCGCCGACGAGGACGAGGCGATGACCCAGCGGATCATCGATATCAACCTCAACGGCGTGATCCACGGCTCGCGTCTGGCCGTCCAGCGATTCATGGACCGCGGCAGCGGGCATGTGATAAATATCGCGTCTTTGGCTGGGACACAGGGCTTTCCGGGCCTGGCCACCTATTGCGCGACCAAGCACGCGGTGGTCGGTTTCACCTCGGCGCTGCACCTGGAGATGAAGGAGCACGGCGTGCACGTCGGCGCGGTGCTGCCGGGCATCGTGCGCACCGAACTGTCCGCCGGCGCCAATATGCCGACCTGGATTACGCCGCTGACCACGGTGGATCCGGAGGATGTCGCGCAGGCGATCGTGAAATCGGTGCAGCAGGACAAACCACTGGTGACCGTGCCGCGCCGACTCGCGGCCATCATCAAATCAGCACAACTGCTGCCCTACCGCGCACAGCTGGGTGTCGCCAAATTCACCGGCGCCACAACGGCTTACGCACAACCCGACCCCGCCGTGCGGGAGATCTACCACCGCAGACTCCGCGGCGAATAGCAGGTGAATCAGCGCACGTCAGCACATACGGCTCGAGGGCCGCCCGGCCGGTGATGAGAGACTGGTGGGCGTGACGATTACTGCCGAAGCCAAGAGCACGCTGCGGATCGGGCCGTATCCGGTCGATCCGGCGGTAGTGCTCGCGCCGATGGCGGGCATCACCAACCTGGCGTTTCGGAAGCTTTGCCGGGAGTTCGGCAGCTCCACGTCGATCTATGTGTGCGAAATGATCACCGCGCGGGCAGTGGTCGAGCGCAATGAGAAGACGCTGCACATGATGTCCTTCGACGAGGACGAGCATCCGCGCTCGATGCAGCTCTACGGTGTGGATCCGGCCACACTCGGCGAGGCCGTGCGGATCATCGTCGGCGAGGGCTGGGCCGATCACATCGATCTCAACCTCGGCTGCCCCGTTCCGAAGGTCACTCGGCTGGGTGGCGGCGCGGCACTGCCGTACAAGCGCACGCTGTTCAGCAAGATCGTCAAGGCGATGGTTTCCGGCGCCGAACCGGCCGGTGTTCCGGTGACGGTGAAGTTCCGCATCGGCATCGATGACGACCACCTCACCTACTTGGACGCGGGTCGCATAGCCGAGGCCGAGGGCGCCAAGGCCGTCGCACTGCACGCCCGCACCGCCGCACAGCGGTATTCGGGCCAGGCCGACTGGACGAAGATCGCGCGGCTCAAGGAGGCCGTCACGACGATTCCAGTGCTCGGCAACGGCGATATCTTCTCCGCCGCCGACGCGGTGCGCATGATGGACGAAACCGGTTGCGACGGAGTCGTTGTCGGCCGCGGCTGCCTCGGTCGCCCGTGGCTGTTCGCCGAATTGCAGGCGGCACTGCGCGGCGAAGCACTGCCCGAGGCGCCGGACCTCGGCCGCGTCGGTGAGGTGCTGTACCGGCACGGGGCGCTGCTCGCCGAACACCTCGGCGAGGACAAGGCCATGCGCGATCTGCGCAAGCATATGGCCTGGTATCTGATGGGCTTTCCGGTCGGTGCGGACCTACGCCGCTCCTTCGCGACTGTGTCGAGTCTCACCCAATTGCGGGACCTCATCGGCGAACTCGACCCGACCGCGCCGTTCCCCCGCGATGCCGAGGGTCCGCGCGGCCGTCAGGGTTCGCCGGGCAAAGTGGCGCTGCCGCACGGCTGGCTCGACGATCCCGACGATCCGGCCGTCCCCGCGGGCGCGGATCTGATGCACAGCGGCGGCTGATCGTTTCGAGCGAACGGCAAGCAACTTGTACGTGCAATCGCACTGTCACCCGACCGTTGAAAACCCTCCGACCAGCACATATCAAAATGTGCAACACAACCTCGGCCCGTCGATTTCGCACTGGGCTGGCTCGCCGTGGCGGAATCGTTATCATTGGCGGAATCGGTCATGCGGGTCGAAAGCGGCCGAAACGGCAGCGGAGACGAAAAGCGAGGTTCGTTGGTGGGTGACGATCGGCACGGGCAGTCGCCACGGCCCGGAGGTCGCGCCCCGTGGGAGCGCTATCCCACGGCGGATTACACCGAACGCGACGGTGCACGGTCGTCCCGGAGAGCCCGACATAACGATCCCGATTCCGACTCGACACCGCTGACGGTTCAGGACCTGGTCCAGAAGGTCGACAACGAACGCAGCGGGCGCAGACGCCGGTCCACGACCCCGGATGCACCGCCCACGCACGCGAACCGGGCGGCCCCGAAGCCGCCGGAGTCCGCCGCCCGCCAAGCCGAGGCCCCGCCGCGCAAATCGAGCGCTCCCTCCGCGCGCCAAGCGGACGCCCCGCCCCGCACATCAGCCATGCCAGCCGGACGCAGTGCCGACGCACCCCGCACATCGGCTACCCCGGCGGCCGGGCGCAAGGCCGACGCACCGCCTCGCACATCTGCAATGCCAGCTGGACGCAAAGGCGACGCGCCTCGCACCTCTAGCACCCCAGCCGGGCGCAAGACCGACGCACCCCGCACCTCGGGCACCCCGGCTGCACGCAATGCCGACGCACCGCGCACCCCAGCCGGACGCAAGACCGACGCACCCCGTACGACGGCCACTCCAGCCGCCAAGGCCGACGCCGCCCGCCGTTCCGCGGGCTCCCCTGTCGTCGACGACATCGCGGGCACCCCGACGACCGCGCGCACCGGGAAACGCCGCGCATCGACGGTTTCCGGAAAAGAGCCGCCCGAGGTCGTCACAGACGTGATCCCCCCGGTCGAGGAGACCCCGCGACCGAAGAAGCGCACCATCGGCTGGCCGACCACCGATCCGGACGCCCCCAAGACCGCGGCCGCATCGACCCGTGTCGGCCTTTCCCGGCTCGCCGCGAGCCGACAGCGCCGCAATAAGCGGCTGCAGGTCGCGGGCCGGGCCACCCTGACAATTTGCGCGGTGGTCGCGCTGCTGGTCACCGGCGGCGGCTGGAGCTATCTACGTTCGACCGCCAATGGCTTCACCCAGGTCTCCGCGCTCGACGACCATCCGGAAGACGTTCTCGACTCCGGCGCACAGCTGGGCGACGAGAACTACCTGCTGGTCGGGACCGACACCCGCGCGGGCGTCAACGGCCAGGTCGGCGCCGGCACACTGGACGATGCCGAGGGCTCCCGCGCCGACACCGTGATGCTGGTGAACATCCCCAAGAACCGCTCGCGCGTCGTGGTGGTCTCGTTCCCCCGCGACCTCGATGTCAGCCGTCCGCAGTGCAACGGCTGGGACAACGACAAGGCCGAGTACACCAACGAGGTCTTCCCTGCGGCCATGGGCGACAAGCTCAATGCCGTGTACGCGCTCGCCGGACCGAAGTGTCTGGTCAATGTGATCCGCAAGATGACGGGTCTGAGCATCGGACACTTCATCGGTATCGACTTCGCCGGATTCGAGGCGATGGTCGATCAGGTCGGCGGCGTCGATGTCTGCACGCCCAAGCCGATCGTCGACGGCATTCTGGGCACCGTGCTGGAAAACTCGGGCCATCAGCACATCAACGGCGAGACCGCGCTCAACTACGTGCGCGCCAGGCACGTCTACGGCGAGGAACGCAGCGACTACGACCGGATCAACCGGCAGCAGCGCTTCCTGGCCTCGCTGCTGCGCGGCGCACTGTCGAGCCGGGTGCTCTTCGATCCCGGCAAGTTGAACGGCTTCATCTCCGCATTCACCAGCCACACCTTCGTCGACAAGGTGCAACCGACCGACCTGCTGACCCTGGGCCGCTCGCTGCAGAAGGTCGACGCGGGCGCGGTCACCTTCCTGACCATCCCGACCGCGGGCACCACCTCCTACGGCAACGAGATCCCGCGTGATTCGGATATCAAGGCGATCTTCCGCGCCGTCATCGATGACCAGCCGCTGCCCGGCGAGAAGAAGTCGACCCCGGCCCCCGGTTCGATCCCATCGGCCCAGCCGGCGCCGCCGAAGCTGACCGCGGTCGATCCGAGTTCGGTATCGCTGCTGGTCTCCAATGGATCGGAGACGGCAGGCGCGGCCAATAAGGCGGCGACCAAGCTCGGCAATCAGGGCTTCCAGATCTACAACACCGGCAATTACTCCGGCGGCAATTCCGAGGTCGCCACCAAGGTGCGCTTCGGGCCCGGCCACGAGGCCGAGGCGGCCACGGTGGCCAGTTCCCTGCCCGGGGCGACGATGGAGCAGTCGAACAGTCTCGGTGGCATTGTCGAGGTCGTGATCGGCGCCGATAACCCGACCATTCGTACTCCCACGCCGGTCGGCGATCCGATCTCGAACGTTTCGGTCACCGTGGCGAGTGCGGAACCGGTCACACTGCCCTCGGACCTGGAGCACGTCAACGCCGCCGACGAAACCTGCAAGTAGCTGTGGCCATGAGCTGGGGCAACGCCCTCGCTAACGTTCTGCACCGCCCATTAACCCTGTGTTGGTGACTAGGTCAGCACCTGGCATTAATGTCTCCCTTTATGCGTGTCATCTACAACGAGCAAATGGCCGACCTTGCCCACCTGCTGGGCGAGATGGCCGGTCTGGCAGGTTCGGCGATGGACCGGGCCACCCAGTCGCTGCTCCAGGCCGATCTCACCCTGGCTGAATCGGTGATCAGCGAGGGCGACCGGATCGCCGAAATGATCACCGACGCCGAGGAGAAGGCGTTTGCCCTGCTTGCGTTGCAGGCGCCGGTCGCGGGTGATCTGCGACAGGTAGTGAGCGCGATCCAGATCGTCCAGGACGTCAACCGGATGGGCGCACTCGCGCTGCACGTCGCCAAGGTGACCCGGCGGCGGCACCCCAACCACGCGCTGCCCGAGGCGGTGAACGGCTACTTCGCGGAAATGGGCCGAATCGCGGTGAATATGGGTGCCGGTGCCAGGGAGGTGCTCGAGTCGCGTGATCCGGAGCGCGCCGCGCAGCTCAACGAGGACGACGAGGCGATGGACGATCTGCACCGTCACCTGTTCACGTTGCTGATGGATCGCGACTGGAAGTACGGCGTCGCCGCAGCCGTCGATGTGACGCTGCTGGGCCGCTACTACGAGCGCTTCGCCGACCACGCCGTGGAGATCGGCCGCCGGGTGATCTTCCTGGTCACCGGTGAGCTGCCGCCGGATTCCGACGTCGAGCTGTAGTCGAGAACTCCTGCCGGACAACGAAACACGGCACGCACCGTCGCGCCGGGGCTCGGTCACGCGCCCCGGCGGTCACGAATAGCGGTGTCCGACATAGCAAAAAGGCCCGCACCGTAGTGCAGGCCCTTTGGTTTTGCCTCTTATCCGAAGCGACCGGAGATGTAATCCTCCGTCGCCTTCTGTCCCGGATTGGAGAAGATCTTCTCGGTATCGTCGATCTCGATCAGCTTGCCCGGCTTGCCCTGTGCCTCCAGGTTGAAGAAGCCGGTCTGGTCACTCACGCGCGCGGCCTGCTGCATATTGTGCGTGACGATGACGATGGTGAATTCCTTCTTCAGCTCGGTGATCAGGTCCTCGATCGCCAGGGTGGAGATCGGGTCCAGCGCCGAACACGGCTCGTCCATCAGCAGCACATCGGGTGACACCGCGATGGCGCGAGCGATGCACAGACGCTGCTGCTGACCACCGGAGAGGCCGCCGCCCGGCTTGTCCAGCCGGTCCTTGACCTCGTTCCACAGGTTGGCGCCGCGCAACGAACGCTCGGCGACCTCGTCGAGCTCCTTCTTGTTGCGCACACCCTGCAGCTTCAGTCCGGCCACCACATTGTCGCGAATCGACATGGTGGGGAACGGATTCGGGCGCTGGAACACCATGCCGATGGTGCGGCGCACGCCGACCGGGTCGACGGTGGAGCCGTAGATGTCCTCGCCGTCCAGCAGCACCGCGCCCTCGACGCGGGCATTCGGAGTCACCTCGTGCATCCGGTTGAGCGAACGCAGCACAGTGGACTTACCGCAACCCGACGGGCCGATGAAGGCGGTCACGCTGCGCGGCAGTACCGACAGCTTGACATCGGCAACCGCATGGAATTTGCCGTAGTAGATATTCAGGTCTTTTACGTCGATCCGCTTGGCCATTTTTCCGTTCGCTTCTATCGGTTCCGCGTGAGCAGCTTGTTGACGACCGCGGCCGCCGCGTACAAGAGGGCGATGAGCAGGATCAGCGTCAACGCCGCGCCCCACACCCGGGCTCGGCCGGCCGGTTCCGGGTTCGCCAACTCTTGGTAGATCAGCAGCGGCAACGACGCCATATTGCCGTCGAACAGGTTGGTATTGATCGACTTGCTGTAGCCGACCAGCACCAGCACCGGCGCCGTCTCACCCATGACGCGGGCCAGCGAGAGCAGGATGCCGCTGATCATGCCGGGCGCCGCGGTCGGCACCACGATCCGAACGATGGTCTTCCACTTGGGAATTCCGAGGGCGTAGGACGCCTCGCGCAGCTCGTCGGGAACCAGCTTCAGCATTTCCTCGGTGCTGCGAATCACCACCGGGAGCATGAGCAGTACGAGCGCCAGCGATACCGCCAGGGAACTCTGCGGGAAGCCGAAGGTCGCGATCCACAGCGCGAAGATGAACAGCGCCGCGACGATCGACGGGACACCCGCGAGGATGTCGACCATGAAGGTGGTGACCTTGGCCAGCACGCCACGCCCGTATTCGACCAGGTAAACCGCGGCCATGATGCCGAGCGGCACCGCCAGGATCGCGGCGACGACGGTCTGCACGATAGTGCCGTAGATCGCGTGGTACACACCGCCACCGGTCTGGTCCGGCAGGATGCCCTTCTGCGATTTCTGCCACCAGTCCGGTGAGACGACGGACTCGAGGCCCTTCGAAACCACCATGAACAGGACCCAGATCAGTGGCACGAGCGCGATGGCGAAGCAGGCCCAGACCACTCCGGTCGCGATGTTGTTCTTGAGGCGGCGGGCCGCGCTCACATGCCGGAAGGTGGGCGCCTTGAGCGGCTTGTCGAGAGTCGTCGTGGTGGTCATTACCCGTTCACCCTTCCACCGGACACGAGCCGCGCCAGCGCGTTGACGATGAAGGTCAGCGCGAACAGCACGAAGCCGGCCGCGATGTAGGCGCCGGTCGGCAGTGGCTGACTGAATTCCGATGCGGCGGCGGCGATTTTGGAGGCGAAGGTGTAGCCGCCGTCGAACAGCGACCAGTGACCGGCCTGTGCCGAGGTGCGCAGGATCACCAATACCGCGATCGTCTCACCGAGCGCGCGACCGAGGCCGAGCATGGAACCGGCGATCACACCGCTGCGGCCGTAGGGCAGCACCGTCATCCGGACCATCTCCCATTTGGTCGCGCCGAGCGCCTGCGCGGCCTCGATATGCGAGAGAGGTGTCAGGTTGAAGACTTCGCGCGAAACCGAGGTGATGATCGGCAGGATCATCACCGCCAGCACCACGCCCGCGGTGAAGATCGTGCCGCCGCCGGAGATCGACACATTGCCGTCGGAGAACAGGAAGAACCAGCCGAGGTTCTTGTTCAGGAAGGTCTCGACGGGTTCGAGCCGCGGTGCGAGCACCAGGAAGCCCCAGAGACCGAACACGATGGACGGCACCGCCGCGAGCAGATCGACGAGCATCGCGAACGGACGCGCCATCGGCTTCGGCGAATAGTGGGTCAGGAAAAGTGCGATGCCCACACCGATGGGCACCGCGATCACCAGCGCGAGCACCGAACTCAACACCGTGACCATGAGCAGGTCCCGGATGCCGAATCGCAGGTGATCGGCATTGGTGGTGTTGAACTCGCTACTGGTGAAGAAGTTCGCCTCGTTCGCCATGATCGAGGGCCACGCACGGATCAATAGGAATAGCGCGATCAGTGCGATGGCCGCCACGACCGTCGCACCGGCCGCGGTGGCAAGCGACCGGAAGATGACCTCGGCCCTCTGGCTGTGGCCGGGGCGGGCCTTCGGTGAGGCCGGTTCGGTGCTCGGTTCACTCGACATAGGGGCAGTATCTCCAGCCGCCCGCGGGCCAGTCGAGTCCGACTGGCCCGCGGCGGTCACCTCAGGGTGCACGGTCATGGCGTGGCAGCTATCAGGAAATGGCGTTGATCGCGGTGGTCAGCTTGGTCTTGAACTTGTCCGGGATCGCGACGTAACCCGCGGTGTCCAGACCCTTCTGACCGTTGTTGACGGCCGAGGTCAGGAATGCCTTGACCGCCTTGGACGTATCGGCGTCGGTGTACTTCGAGCAGACGATCTCGTAGGTCGGCAGGATGATCGGGTACGCGCCGGCCGCGGTCGGCTTGTAGAACGACGAGGTGTCGAGCACCAGGTCGTTGCCCTCGCCCTTGATCTTCACGCTGTCGACGGCCTTGGCCGCGGACTCCGGGGTCAGCTTGACCGGATCCTTGGAGGCCGAGGTGACGACCTGCGCGATGGACAGGTTTTGCGCCTTGGCGAAGGACCACTCGTTGTAGGTGATCGAGTTCTTGGTGCTCTTGATGGCGGCCGAGGTGCCCTCGTTGCCCTTGGCACCCTCACCGACACCGCCGTTGAAGGTCTTGCCCGCGCCCTTGCCCCACGCGCCGTCGGAGGCGGCGTCCAGATAGAGCTGGAAGTTGTCGGTGGTGCCCGACTCATCGCTGCGGAAGATCACCGAGATCTTGTCCGAGGGCAGCTTGGCGGTCGGGTTCAGCGCCTTGATCTCCGGGGCGTCCCAGGTGGCGACGGTGCCGTTGAACACCTTGGCGGCGGTCGGGCCGTCGAGCACCAGATCGCTCACACCGTCGATGTTGTAGGTGATGGCGATCGGGCCGAAGACGGTCGGCAGGTTCCACGCCGGGGCGCCGCAGCGCTCCTGCGCCTTGGCCGGCTCACCCTTCTTATCGCTCAGCGGCGAGTCGGAACCGGCGAAATCGGTCTGGCCGCCGAGGAATTCGTTCACGCCGGCACCGGAACCGCTGGAGGTGTAGTTCAGCGTGGAGCCGCTGCAGTTGGCCTCGTAGGCGGCGACGAAACGGTCCATGGCATTCTTCTGCGCCGAGGAACCACTGGCCTTGAGGGCCTTCTTACCGCCACAGGCGATATCGACCTTGGCGGCGGAATCGCCGGTGGCAGAGGTGTTGTCGTCACTGCCACAGGCGGCCAGGGGCATGGCGACCGCGGCCAGCACACCGATCAGGGCGCTGCTGCGCTTGAAGTTCACTTATTCCTCCGGGGAATCGCGTTCGACACGCCCGGTCCCTCACCGGCCCGGGCGGGTTTCGTGGTGCCGTTCGCGGGGAACTTGCGCACCAGGCGGCAACTGTGCCGCCCCTATGTAACGTAAGGTCACTCGGTTGACATTTGGACCAGGCTGAGTGAACGGAGGGTGAACAGCCCGGCGCTAATGGTCCCGTTATGTGTGACATTTGCCCCAGTGTTACTCGAGCAACCCCGGCGAGCCGTCTGTTATTCAGTCAGTGACCGAATACGCGACATCGATATGTGACGCGGCGAAGCCGAGCCGCGTATACGTGTGCACGGCCGCGGTGTTGTCGGCCTCGGTATAGAGCAGAACCTCTGGCAGATCGTGTTCGCGCAGGTAGCGCAGGCCCGCGAGGGTGAGCAGGCGGCCGAGTCCCCTGCCCTGCGCGGCCGGGTCGATGCCGACCACATAAACCTCGCCGACCGGCGGGTTCTCCTCGTAATGCACCTTGGTCCAGTGGAGTCCGAGGATGCGGTCCGGATCGGCCGGATCCACCGCGATGAACAGCCCCTTCGGGTCGAACCAGGACTCTTCGCGGCGGACGGCGATATCCCGCTCGGTCCAGCCGCCCTGTTCTGGATGCCGAGCGAAGGCCGCGTTATTGACACGCAACAGTTCGGCATCGTCGGCGGCGCCTTCGTAGGTCCGCAGCGCGTTACCTTCCGGAACGACCAACTCCGGTAGCTCCGGCGTTGCCAGTGACCGCCGCATCTGCCACAACTCCCGTGCGACGCGCAGTCCGAGCCGGGCCGCGAGCGCCTGGGCCGCGGGCCGATTTCCGTGCGCCCAGACCCGAGCACCCGATCCACCCTTTGTCAGCGCGGCCGAGACCAATTCCGCACCGATGCCATGGCCACGCGCAGCCGGATCGACGGCGACCTCGGCCATTGCGGGGTGTTCGCCATGTGCGGCAACGAGATTCGCGTAACCGGCGACGACACCGCCACGCAGCGCCACCAGATGTTCGGCCCCGGAATCGGTCGCGACGAGCGAGAGGACGGCCTGTTCGGAGACCGGCGCGACACCGTCTTCGGCACTCGTCCGCTCCAGCAGGTCACGCACCGCCCGCGCCACCTCGGCATCGAGTTCCGTGCTCCACCGCAGCGTCGTCTCGCCCATGAGCGTCTCCCTCGTCGATCCCGTCATCGCGACGAACGCGCGAATACCGCGCGCCATTCCATCGGCTACGGGACGGATCCGTTGACGGGGACGGGCGGGGAATCGTCGGTGCCCTCGGCGGATTCGTCGTCGTGGAAGGCGACGTGGTCGCCCTTGGCGCTGTTACGCGCGGGGCGGACGGCCTTGTAGCCGACATTGCGGACGGTGCCGATCAACGATTCGTATTCGCTGCCGAGCTTGGCGCGCAGGCGGCGCACGTGCACGTCGACCGTGCGGGTGCCACCGAAGAAGTCGTAACCCCAGACCTCCTGCAGCAGCTGGGCCCGGGTGAAGACCCGGCCCGCGTGCTGCGCGAGGTATTTGAGGAGTTCGAATTCCTTATAGGTGAGATCCAGCGGGCGACCGCGCAGCCGGGCGGTATAGGTGCCCTCATCGATCACCAGTTCGCCGAGGGTGATCTTGCCGGTGTTCTCCGGGCTCGCGACACCGCCGTTGCGGCCGACCAGCAGGCGCAGCCGGGCGTCCAGCTCGGCCGGTCCGGTACCGGGCAGCAGAATGTCGTCCAGCCCCCAGTCGGCATTGACGGCGACCAGCCCGCCCTCGGTCAGCACGGCGACCACCGGCACCGACGAGCCGGTGCTGCCGAGCAGTCGGCACAGGCCACGGGCCGCGGCCAGGTCGGTGCGCGCATCGACCAGCGCGACATCCGCAGTCCCCGCCTCGAGCAGGGACGCCACCTCGGTCGGCGCCGGGCGCACATTGTGCGCCAGCAGCGACAGCG
The DNA here is from genome assembly GCF_055584605.1 of Nocardia sp. NPDC102475. Classification (NCBI taxonomy): domain Bacteria; kingdom Bacillati; phylum Actinomycetota; class Actinomycetes; order Mycobacteriales; family Nocardiaceae; genus Nocardia; species Nocardia sp. NPDC102475. The sequence goes on from NZ_JBVJLS010000008.1 coordinate 298,385, forward strand.
AGGGCAGAACCGACTCGGGGTTGGGGTCGGAGGTCAGCAGGAGCAGCTCCACAAGCCCTCCTCCCATCTAGTAGCACCGGACATCAGCCACACCGCCGGGGCCACGTCGCTAATCACAGGTAATCGGATGCAAGATTAGCGCGTGAACACCGATGACCTCGCCATCCGGGGTTAGTGTGGCACCTCAGGACAGAGGTGCGATACCCGAAACGCACCGCCAAGTAGTGTTGCCCGCATGCGCAAGCTGATCATCGGGCTGCTGTGCCTCGCGGCATTGGCGGTAGTCATCGATTTCGGCGCCGCCGCCTACTCCGAGTATCGCGTGTCGCGTGCCCTACGTGTCGGCGCCGACCTCACCGCGGATCCCGACGTGATCATCTATGGGTTCCCCTTTCTCACCCAGGCGCTCGACGGCCGATACCAGACCGTCGATATCCGCGCGCGCGTCATGCGACCCGATATCCCCGGCGAAATCTCGGTCGGCGCGACGCTGACCGGAGCCCACCTCTCCATCGGCGATCTCACCGACGGGAACGTGCGCGCGATTCCGGTGGATCGGGTCGAGGGACAGATGCGGCTCGAGCCGACCGAACTCGGCAAGCTGTTCAAAATCCCGGACCTGCAAGTACATTCGGCGCCGGGTAATAAATCCGACGGAACGGGCGGATCGGGCGGGTCCGGTATGACCACCGGCGGGCAGCTCCTGCTCACCGGCACCATGCCGGGCAAGACGCCGAGCAAGCCGGGTGCACCGCTCGGCGGTGACAATGTGAGTGTGACGGCAGACCTCGTGGTCGACGGCGATCAGGTGAAGATCGTCGCGACCAGCATCTACCGTGGTACGGGTGATGCCACGACGACCGCGGTCGTCACCGATACCGAGCGCCCCAAGGTGCTCGAGCAGTTCACCCGGACAATCGATACGAACGAACTGCCGTTCGGGCTGCGGCCGACGAAGGTCTCCGCACAGGGCGGCCAGATCGTCATCGAGGCCAAGGCCGAGAACGTGACCATCGACCTGGACAGATTGCGGCGACCATGATTGAAATCACAATCCTGCTGTTGGTGGTGCTTGCCGCGGTTGCGGTCGGAGTGGTGCTGCAGCGCCGCAACGGCAAGCTGCGCGCCAGCGACACCGAGCCACAGGACGAATCGGCGCGCACCGATCTGCTGGCATCGGTCGGCGCCGACAACTCGGGCCCGGCGGTACTGCACTTCTCCGCCGACTGGTGCGGACCGTGCGACGCGGTGCGCCGCGTGGTCGCCGGGGTGACCGAGGAATTGTCCGGATCGCCGCGGCCGCCGCTGGATATCGAGGTCGATATCGACGCCGAGCCCGCGCTGGCCAAAGAACTGAACGTGCTCTCGCTACCGACCACCTTCGTATTCGATATCGAAGGGCGGGAACGATTCCGGATCTCCGGGGTCCCCAAGTCCGCGGACCTGCGTACCGCACTCGAGCCGCTGACCGTGGGATAACTCTTCCGGTGAATCACCCCTGACGATGGAAAAACCGGGCGTAACAAGGGTTGATAGCAACTGTGACGAACCCCGGGTCCAATTCTCCGGCAGAACCAGGTAAACTCCTCTGCGTGCAAGCCAACCACGAGCTGATGCTCACCCGACGCCGCACAGTTGATCTGTGTCGCCTCGGTGGTTGTTGCTGCCTGTGTGGCTGAGCGGTCGGCTCCGTCAGAATTCCTGATGCCGACCTGCGTCCGTCGTGCGAGTGATCTTTTGATCCCCCGGCGAACTGGCATTTTTCCCGCCAACAGCGAAATTCAGCGCAGGAGTACGCACAATGTCCACAAATTCCCGAAACACAGCCGTTGAGAACAGGATTCCCGGCGTCGTCGATGTGCGGGGGCCACGCTTCGCTGCGTGGGTCACCACCGGCGTCCTCGTTCTGATCCTGCTCGCAGCAGCCGTTTCGACGCCGGTCGCCGCGGTGCTCATCGCCGCACAGGCGGTGGTCTTCGCGATCGGTGCGGCCTACGGGCCGCGGCGGCATCCCTACGGCCGGATCTTCGCCGCGTTCGTCGCGCCGCGCGTGGGTCCGACCCTCGAAACCGAACCCGTGGCACCGCTGCGGTTCGCCCAATTACTCGGCCTGGTCTTCAGTGCCGTCAGCCTGCTGGGTTTCCTGGTCGGCTCCACCGTCGTCGGCGCGGTGTTCGCCGGCTTCGCCCTGTTCGCGGCGTTCTTGAATGCGGCGTTCGGGATCTGCCTGGGTTGCCAGATCTATCCGCTGGTCGCCCGACTCCGCCGGAACCCGTCCCCGGCGAACTGACACTGCAAGTCACCACCCCGAAAGGAACAACATGGCTCGCTCCGATGTCCTGGTCTCCGTTGACTGGGCCGAAGAGAACCTCAACGCCCCCGGCGTCGTCTTCGTCGAGGTCGATGAGGACACCTCCGCCTACGACGGCGGCCACATCGAGGGTGCCGTTCGGCTCGACTGGAAGAAGGACCTGCAGGATCAGGTTCGTCGCGACTTCGTGAACCAGGAGCAGTTCTCCGATCTGCTCTCGGCGCGCGGCATCGGGAACGACGACGAGGTCGTGCTCTACGGCGGCAACAACAACTGGTTCGCCGCATACGCCTACTGGTACTTCAAGCTGTACGGCCACAACAACGTCAAGCTGCTCGACGGCGGCCGCAAGAAGTGGGAGCTCGACGGTCGTCCGCTGTCCCGCGACGCCGTGAACCGTCCGGCCACCCAGTACAAGGCCGCCGCGCCCGACCTGACCATCCGCGCGTTCCGCGACGAGGTCATCGCCGCCATCGGCGCCAAGAACCTGGTCGACGTGCGCTCCCCTGACGAGTTCTCCGGCAAGATCCTGGCTCCGGCGCACCTGCCGCAGGAGCAGAGCCAGCGTCCCGGCCACATCCCGGGCGCCATCAACGTGCCGTGGAGCAAGGCCGCGAACGAGGACGGCACGTTCAAGTCCGATGCCGAGCTGACCGAGATCTACGGCGAGGCCGGGCTGGACGGATCCAAGGACACCATCGCCTACTGCCGCATCGGTGAGCGTTCCTCGCACACCTGGTTCGTGCTGCAGGAACTGCTGGGCCACCAGAATGTCAAGAACTACGACGGCAGCTGGACCGAATACGGCTCGCTCGTCGGTGCACCGATCGAATTGGGAGAGTAATCACATGTGCGCAGCACCTACCCAGGGACAGGCCATTCCGGCCGGAGTCGATGTCGAGAAGGAAACGGTCATCACCGGCCGTGTTCTGAGCACCGACGGTCAGCCGGTCGGCGGCGCGTTCGTGCGCCTGCTCGACGGCAACGGTGACTTCACCGCCGAGGTCGTGGCCTCGGGCACCGGTGATTTCCGCTTCTTCGCGGCGCCGGGCGCGTGGACCGTGCGGGCGTTGTCCTCCTCGGGCAACGGCTCGGCCGAGGTTCGTCCGGAGGGCGCGGGCATCCACGCCGTGGATGTGGCAGTCGCCAAGTAAGTAATTGCGCCGACGGCCCCGTCGTTTCCCGGTAGCTGGGAAGCAACGGGGCCGTTGTGCTGGGCGGGACGCAACTCGTTAGACTCCAGTTGTGGTCCTCTTCTTCGAGATTCTGCTGGTGGCCGTGGCCGTTCTGATCGGCTGGTTCGGCCTGTACGTCTTCTACCGGTTGTTCACCGAATCATGAGTGAACTCGCGAGCGAAGGTTCCAACCCGGCCGAGCGAGCGAGTGAACAACTGAACGGCAACGGCCCGGCCGAGTCCGCGCCGCGCCGCAGTGGCGACGAGGCCGTGGCCGAGGCTGCCGAGCGGGCGAAATGGACTGGTGCGCGCAATATTCCGGTGCTACCGGATCTGCCGCTGCCCGAGGACACCGCGAATCTGCGGCTCGGTCCGGATCTGAGTTCGTCGATGCTGGCGCTGCTGCCGATGGTCGGTGTATGGCGCGGTGAGGGCGAAGGCAACGATCCCGCTCGCGGCGACTACCGCTTCGGCCAGCAGATCATCGTCTCCCACGACGGTGGCGATTACCTGGCCTGGGACTCGCGTTCCTGGGTCATCGAATCCGACGGCTCCTACGGCGGACCCGATCTGCGCGAGAGCGGCTTCTGGCGGGTCGGCATCGACGGTGATGACGAGGTCATCGAACTGCTGCTGACCCACAGCACCGGCATCGTCGAACTTTTCTACGGCACCGCGCTGACCCAGTCCTCCTGGGAATTGGCCACCGATGTCGTCATCCGCAGCCAATCCGGCATCGTCGTCGGCGGAGCCAAACGCCTGTACGGCATTGTCGAGGGTGGTGACCTGGCCTACGTCGAGGAGCGCGTCGTGGCCGACGGCCCCCTCGAACCCCGCCTCTCGGCCCGTTTGCAGCGCTACATCGGTTAGCCGCGTCGCCCGATCGATGTCAGGTCGATGTCGATCGGGAAGGGGACGCTGAGCTTCAGGCGGTCGTGGAAGATGCCTACGGGCACATAGGAATGCACTACGGGGTCGAGTTCGTAGACGTAGACGACGGCCTCTTCTCTTCGGCTCGCCGCTCGATCCGCCAGTAATGCGGAATCCCAGCCTTGGCATATTTGCCCGGCTTGGTCTCGCGATCACGCTCCTCGGAGTCCGGGGACACAACCTCCACGGCAAGGACAAGGTCCTCGGCGAAGTAATACCTCGACGGGTCCTCGCTGGCGAATGCCTCTGCGGTAACGACAAGAACGTCCGTCTCCGGCATCTGACGCTTGCCGAGCTTCACCGCCATCCCCAGTGCGGCCCGCCAGTGCGGCGGAGCCTGTAGATCCAGGTCCCGCCAAAAAGTGAGACGACTCGGCTGTGCCACTTTTCCTGCGGACCTACGAAGACCAGGCCACCATCGATCAACTGGGTGCGTTTGGGAAGGCCGCGCAGCTCCAAGAAGTCCTCGACCGTGAAGCCACCCGCAGGCGGAATCACCCAGTCGGGCAACGGCTCAACGGCCATTGCCCCAGCGTAGTGCCTGCCCTCAGGTTGGGTGCCAGGTGACGAGGAGTTCGTCGGCGAGGGTTTCGACGGCGAGTTTGGAGCCGTTCACCTCGAGGACGGCGGCGCGGAGGCGGTCGTCGTGCAGGCGGGATTCGGAGACGGCGGCGATGTGGGAGCCGATCAGGCGTGAGTACGGGGGTTCGGAGCCGACGTCGAAGGCGGTGTATTTGCCGGATTCGGCAACGTAGTCGATGTATTCGGGTTCGGTGAGACCGGCGAACGGGTCGCGCCACGGGGTCGATGCGACGAGGAGTTCCTCGCCGTCGGTTCCGGCGTCCAGCAGCAGCACCGAACCGTCGTCGAAGGTCAATTCGATGGGGCCTTCGGTGCGGTCGACATCACTGCCCTGTACGTAGAACATGCGGCGAACCGCCCTGATGCGGCGTCCAACCACTGCCGCGAGACCCTCCGATGGCATCGGCTACCCCTCGTGTCGAACCCGGTCGCCGGACTCTACCGTCCGAGAGAATTGTGCCGAAAAAGGAACGACCCCCGAGCCATACCCCGCAGGCGGTGAAGCCTACATGGGTCCCGGTCGGACTAGACCGGTAGCTCGGGGGCCGGGTGGCTGCCTGGAATTCGCTCAGCGCTCGCGCGAACGGAAATCCGTTGCAGCGGTGGCGCTAGCGGACAGCCACCTCACGAGTCCTATGAACATACATTCTTCGAACCACCTCCTTCCTTGTGTACAAACGAATCTAGTCAGCGGTCAGTGAGTCGGCAACGGAATTTCGCGGGGCGCTGAACCGGTGCGCTCCTCGACTCCTCCAACGGTCGTGACCTGGCCTGATGCATCGACTTGCAGCACAACTCCGGCGCGGTGATCGGATGGCAGCTGATGTGTGACGACGACCACAGTTCGGTCGGGTTCGACGAGGCCGCTGCCTATATCGAGTAGCTCGCACAGCAGTCGGGCGCCCGCCTCGGCCTCGAGATGTTCGGTCGGCTCATCGAGCAGCAGCACCCGTGCGGGCGAAATAAGCGCTCGGGCGAGCAGAATCCGCCGCCGCTGCCCGCCCGAAACCGCAGCCGCGCCTCCGGCCAGATCCGTGTGCACACCATCCGGCAGCGAATCCAGCCAATCCCCGAGACCGACCGCGCACAAGGCCTTCTCGGCCGCTTCGGCGCTGAGGTCACCCCGCGCGACCCGCAGGTTCTCGAGCAGGGAGGTGCCGAAGATGTGCGCATCCTCGGCAAAGAACGTCACACCGGGCACGGGCGTTCCGAACAGCCCCGCCCACGCCATGAGCAACGTGGTCTTGCCCGCGCCGCTCGGTCCGACGACGGCAATCCGCTTACCTGCCGGACGCTCGGGGAGGTTGCCCGGCAATCGATTTCGTGCGTCGCCGATGTCCGCATCGGTACCCCTGCGGTCGGGTGCCGCTGGTGCGCCCCCTGTCGACGAGCCGTGCCCGCTGCCCACGGCTCGTCCGGTGGCATTGCGCAGCGGATGATCTCGTGCCGAGTCACTGTGCCGGTTCGTGGCGGAGCCGGCGGCGGACCGTTGCTGCGTTATCGGGTTTCGAGTGGTGGTTTCGAGCAGAGGGAGGCGGTGCAGAGCCGCGCGGGCGGTGGTGAGGGCCTGGGCGGCGGCGGGGAGTGGGGCGACTGCCTCGAAGGCCGAGAGGGGGAGCAGGACAAGGATGGTGAGGGCCATGGGGGTCATGGCGGGCGGGTTGGTGCCGTAGATCGCGATGCCGATCAGAAGGGCGCCGAGGACGCTGGCGCCGATCGAGAGTGGCGTCGCCGCGGCAGCCCAGGCGCTGCGTGCGGCCGCGGAATCCTCGGCGGCGACCGCACGTTGTCCGGCGCGGTCGGCGGCCGCCAGCGCGGCATCCAGCTTGCCCGCGACGCGGAGTTCGGCCGCGTGGTCGAGGACCGTGAGCGCCTGCGCGGTGAATTCGGCACGGTCGGCGCGTACCGCACGTTCGGCCGCACGGGCGGCCCACCCCGAGAGCCACGGTGCGACGATCCCGGCAATGCCGAGCGATACCGCCAGAATGGCCGCCGCCCCAACCGAAATGGTGGCCATGAGTCCGATCGCGGCCAGCGCCAGCACAATCGCGACCGCGATCGGCACGAACACCCGGACGACAACGGCACCGAGATCGTCGATATCGCTGCCGATTCGGACCAGCAGGTCCCCGCGTCGCAGCGATGTAGCACCATCCGCGCCTGCCGAATCCGTTGCGGCGATCGAGACATCCCGGTCGGGCCTACGACTGAAGCCGGCCGCGCCATCGTGGCCGGGCCGACGAACCGCCCCGTCGAGCTTCTCGGCACGCAATCCGTCACCGCCGCTGGCCGGCCCCGCTGAAGTGCCACCGCGCATATCCCGCCGCATCCAGACGTCGGATTGAGCGAGGGTCCGGTAAACGGTTGTCCGAGCGGTCGTCATCGCACGCAGCGCAACATCGTGGGTGGCAAGGCGTTCCAGATATCGGCACAGCCCACGGGATATACCGAGCGCCCGTACCGCGACAACGGCAACGCTCAGATCGAGCACCGGAGGCATCTCCCAGGCACGCGCGATCAACCACGCCGCCAGAGCCGCCAGCCCGAGCCCACTGCCCAGCGCCGACACACCCCACCCGATCGCCACGGCAACTCGCCACGGCGACAACTCGAGCAGCCCCCACATGCGCCGCAGATCCGCTACTACGCCACGACGAGGCGTTGCCCCTGGCACCGAAGTTTCTCCCGCGCGGTTCATGAGACGACTGCCTGAGGTGCGGTGGAGTGGATGGGGATTACGTGATCCGCGACAGCGACGACGGTTGGGCGGTGGGCTATGACGATTACCGTTGCGCCGGTGCGGGCTCGCTGCTGTAGGGCGGTGAGGACTGCGGCTTCCGCGGCGGGGTCCAGGTGGGCGGTTGGTTCGTCGAGAAGGAGGATGGGGCGGTCGGCGGCGAGCACTCTGGTGAGCGCAAGGCGTTGGCGCTGGCCGAGGGAGAGGCCGATGCCGCCTGTGCCGACGATCGTGTTCCAGCCGTCGGGAAGTTCGCCGAGTACCGTATCGAATCCGGTTGCGATGCAGGCGGCTTCGAGTTCGCCGAGCACGCGGGCCGCCCCCTTGGCGGTGGTGTCGGGTGTGTGTGCGCCGAACAGCTCGAGATTCTCGCGCAGTGTTCCCGGGACCAACACCGGACGCTGCGGCAACCAGGCAACACGGGACCACCAAGACTGCTGATCCAGCTCACGTACGTCGGTGCCATCGACCTTCACCGAGCCGTGCTCCGGTGAGAGCAAACCCAGAATTGCTTGCAGTGCGGTCGATTTACCGCTTCCGTTCGGTCCGATCAACACCGTCACCAACCCCGGCCGAAACTCCGCCGTCAGCCCGGCGGGCGCAAATCCGTCCCGTGCGCGTACCGAGAGATCAGATATCTCGATGAGGCCCTGGCCATCTCTGCCCACTTCGGACTTCGTGTCGGGACGGTTGCCAGGCAGTGCCGCTGAACCGAGTTCGCTGATATCTCTTCCGCCGTCCTCACTCAGCACAGCCTCCTCGCCGCCGGCATCTCCACGACGGAAGCCGACAGCGGCCACAGCACCAACGGCATTCGTGCTCGGAATCGGGCCGACAGCACCTGCGCTCCCGCCAACCACGGCCCCAGCCGCAGTGGTGCCCGAGGCCGACCGACCAGCACCCGCGTCCCCGCCAGCCGCCTGACCATCGGCACCCGATTCGGCCTGAACCTGCGCAGACGGCTCGAGCACAGCAAAGGCCTTGTCCGCGGCCGCCATTCCGTCCTGCGCCGCATGGAACCGCTCCCCCACCATCCGCAGTGGCAGATACACCTCCGGCGCGAGAATCAACGCCACCAGCCCGGCATAGAGACTCATCTCGCCGTATACCAGCCGCAGACCGATGGACACCGCGATCAACGCAACGCTGAGCGTGGCAAGCATCTCGAGCACCATCGATGACAGGAACGCGATCCGAAGCGCACGCATAGTGCGCTGCCGCAACGCATCCCCGAGCGCACGCACCCGGTGTTCCATCGAACCCGTCCGCCCCGCGATTCCCTCCCGCCCCAACGCCCGCAACGTCGGCATCCCGGCAAAGAGATCGAGCAGTTGATCCGACAGCCGGGTGGTCGCGACGAGCGTGGCCTGCGCCCGGCCCTGCGTGAGCAGTCCGATGAGCACCATGAACACCGGAATCAACGGCAGCGTGACCACGGCGATGAGGCCGGAGACCGGATCATGAAACCCGATGACCACCAACACAATCGGCGGCACCAGGCAAGCAAGGAGCAGCGCAGGCAGATACCCGGTGAGATACGCCCGCAGCCCGGTCAGCCCGGTACTCACGACAACCGCCAATTCGGTTCGCCGAGTTTCGAGTTCGCGCGGCGGCAACTGAGCCCCGGCGGCGAGCACCGCGGTTTCCAGTTCCGCGACCACCGCGGCCCCCGCCCGATGCGCGATCCGCGACTGCACCCAGGTGGCGAGCACCCGACAGCCGATGGCGGCCACGAGCACCACCAACTCGAAGGTCCACGCCCCGAAGCTGCGCCGACCGGGATCGGTGACGACCCCGGCCAGCACCGTCGCCAGTGCGAGCGCCGTGACCACGATCGAACCCGTGATCAGCACGGACAGTGCCACACTCAGCACCAGATAGCGGCGGGCCGAGCGCGCGTACTTCCACAACCGGGGGTCGACGGGCGGGCGAGCCATGATCAGTCCTTGACAGCTTCCAACGGCAGGCCGATCGGCGCGGGAATGTGCTCGACCGTAATCCGTTTGCGGAACACCCAATACGTCCAGCCCTGGTAGCCGATCACCACGGGCGTGACGACCACGGCCGCCCAGCTCATCACCTTCAGCGTGTACGGCGTCGAGGAGGCATTGTCGATGGTCAGGTTGAACATGTCGCTGATGGTGGACGGCAGCACATTCGGATACAGCGACCCGAACAGCAGCACCGTCGCCGCCGCGGTGGTGACGGCGGTACCGACGAAAGCCCACCCGTCGCGGTCGGCGAAACTCGCCGCGCCCGCGAGCAGCAGCCCGATTACCGCCAGCGCCAACGGAATCCAGGTCCATCCGGTTCCGTAGGCCAACTGCGTCCACACCCCGAACACACCGACCACGATCGCGGTCGGCGCCAGCAACAATCGCACCGTCTTCACCGCATCGTCGCGCACCTCGCCGCCGGTCTTCAGCACCAGGAAGACCGCACCGTGCAGCGCGAACAGCAATCCGGTCGCGAGCCCGCCGAGCAATGCGTACGGGCTCAACAGATCCCACACCGAGCCGACCATGTGCTTCTTCTCGTTCAGCGGCACCCCGCGCACCACATTGGCGAATATCCAGCCCCATGCCAATGCCGGTACCCAGGAACCGATTCCGATCGCGGCATCGCACCAGGCCCGCCACCGCGCATCGTCGATCTTGCTGCGATATTCGATGGCGCAGACCCGCACGATCAGCGCGACCAGCACCAGTAGCAGCGCGAGGTAGAAGCCGGAGAAAAGGCTCGCGTACCACTCCGGAAAGGCCGCGAACATCGCACCGCCCGCGGTCAGCAACCAGACCTCGTTGCCGTCCCACACCGGCCCGATCGTATTGAGTACGACCCGCCTTCGGGTATCGCTGCCCTTGCCGAGGATGGGCATCAGCATGCCGACACCGAAGTCGAAGCCCTCCAGCACGAAGTAGCCGGTGAACAAGACGCCGATCAGCAGAAACCAGAACTGTTGCAGATTCATCGTCGGCTCCTAATAGGCGAAGGAAAGCTGTTCGACGGCAGGTTCTTCGGCCTGATGACGACCGCCCGTATCGTCTGGTCCGCCGGTCGGAATCTTCGCGGGCTCGGGTCCGGCGACCGTGTAGCGCCGCATCAGGTAGAACCACACCGCCGCGAGCGCGCCGTACAGCAGGGTGAACACCACGAGCGAGGTGATCACGGTGCCCGCGACGTGGTCGGAGACGCCCTGCTGCACCATCAGCCGCAGGCTCTGGTCACCGGTCGGATTCGGCGCGACAACCCATGGCTGCCTACCCATTTCGGTGAAGACCCAGCCCGCGCTATTGGCCAGGAACGGAGTCGGGATGGCGATCAGGCACAGCCACGAGTACCAGCGCTTATCGGTGATCCGGCCGCCGCGGGTCAGCCAGAGGCCGACCAACCAGAGCAGGATCGCACCGGCCGACAGGCCGATCATGGCCCGGAAGGACCAGTAGGTGACGAACAGATTGGGCCGGTAGTCGCCGGGCCCGAACTTCGCGTTGTACGCGTGCTGCAGATCGGAGACACCGTCCAAGGTGACGTCACTGAACTTGCCTTTGGCCAAATACGGCAATACGTACGGCACCTCGAGCACGTGCGTCACGCTGTCGCAGTTGTTGTGCGTGCCGATGGTCAACACCGAGAAGTCCGGATCGGTTGCGGTATTGCACAGCGATTCCGCCGAAGCCATTTTCATCGGCTGCTGTTCGAACATCAGCTTGCCTTGCACATCACCGGTGAAGAACAGCGCGACACCGGCAATGACGATCACCCACAGGCCGCCGCGTCCGCCGGAGCGCCACATCGTTCGCGCCTCAGCGACTTTGGTCTCGTCACCGCTGCGCGCATTGCGCACCATCCACCAGCCACAGATGCCGACCACAAAAGTCCCCGAGGTCAGGAATGCTCCGGCTACCACGTGCGGAAAGGCCGCCAGCGTCGTGTTGTTGGTGAGCACCGTCCAGATGCTGGTGAGTTCGGCGCGTCCGCGCTCCGGGTTGTATTTGGCGCCGACCGGATGCTGCATGAACGAATTGGCCGCGACGATGAAGTACGCGGAGGCATTCACCCCGATCGCGACGAACCAAATCGTCGCCAGGTGCACCATTTTCGGCAGCCGGGTCCAACCGAAGATCCAGAGGCCGAGGAAGGTCGATTCCAGGAAGAATGCGACGAGCGCCTCCAGCGCGAGCGGTGCGCCGAAGACGTCACCGACGAAGCGGGAGTATTCGCTCCAGTTCATGCCGAACTGGAATTCCTGCACGATGCCGGTCGCGACACCGAGGGCGAAATTGATCAGGAACAGCTTCCCGAAGAATTTGGTCAGCCGGTACCAGTGCTCTTTGCCGGTAATCACCCAAGCGGTCTGCATACCCGCCACCAGCGGGGCCAGACCGATCGTCAACGGTACGAAAACGAAGTGATAGACGGTCGTGATGCCGAACTGCCAACGCGATAAGTCCAGGACGCTCAAAACCGACCTCCCGCCGATCTACGACATTACGTAGTAAGAGTACGCCCGGGAATGGGTCCATCAAGGAGTCGTACGCCACGACACACCGGCGCAACCGCCCCTCAACGACCCGTTTTCCGAGCTCGCCGAGCACTCCTACACGTTGTAGTAGGACGAAGATCACGGCCCGGCGAACTCACCAATCGCCGATGGCCCCGGCCCGCTCCACTCCTCGGTCCACCAATCCGATGATTTCGGCCGCATTGTCCGGCGCCATCATGCGCAATCCGTCCAGTGAATTCACTCTCGCGGCGAGCGTGATGCTCGACACCAGCCAAATGCTGTCGCAGGTCAACAGGTCGGCGGTGAACAACGAGTCGTAGCTGCACTTCCACCCGGCCTTCTCGGCCTCGGCGAACAGCGCGCGCTGGGTAACCCCCGGCAGTACGCCGTTCTTCGCGGGCGGGGTGATCAACTGTTTGTCGCGCACGATCACCACCGACGAGCGCGGCCCCTCCAGCACCCGGTTCTCGGTACTGGTGAAGATCACGTCATCGGCGCCCATCCGCTGCGCGAACCGCAGCGCCGCCATATTGGTGGCGTAGGAGAGCGTCTTCGCACCCAGCAGCTGCCACGGCGCGGCCTGCGCCAGATCGACCGAGATCCCACGCGATAGCGACACCACCGCGACGCCATCGGTGCGCGCCTTCTGCACCCGCTCCGGCACCGGCAGCACCAGCACATAGGAAGTCGGCACCGGCACCGCGGCCGCGAGATCACCCGAGGTGACGCTGGACGGGGCCGACAGCTCGGTATCGCGCCCACGGGTGAGGACCAGCCGCATCAGGCCCTCGCGGTCGGTCCCCCATTCCTTCGTCGCCGTCTCGACCGCGTCTCGCCATTTCCCCAGCTCGGGCTCGGGTAGATCGAGTGCCTGCGCCGAACGACGCAGTCGGCCTAGATGAAATTCGATCGCGCACGCGTCACCGGCACGAACCAAAACCGACTCGAAGACACCGTCACCGCGCAGTACGCCGATGTCGTCGGCAAACAACAACGGCGCGTCCGGATCCTGGACGGCGCCGTCGAGTGTTACAAGAACTCGATCCACCATGGGACGAGAGTAGGCGCTGTTCGTTGACCGCGCCTAGGACTGTGTAGGATTCGCGGCGCCTGCGACGCCGCGTGTTCGCGGCCCCGTCTGTCTCGTGGCCGACCCTTTCGAGCTACCTGCAAGCAGTCGCTAGCGGCGCGGCCGAGACTCGCGCCTACGGCGCATGCGCTTCGGCCACGAGACGGGCCGCGAACCTCGCTCGTAAGACTCGCTCCGTGGTGGTTGCTGAGCAGCGCACGTTTCGTCTACTCAATGGGCCGCTGACAGCAACCAATCCAGTTCGCGCTTAGAGTGGTTTACGTGTCCGTGGTCGTCGCACCCAGTCCCATCCTCGCTGTCCCGGGCGCCGTCGCGGGCGCGGCCGGTACGCCGGACGCCGCCGTCGCCTGGCATTACGGGGATCCCTTCCGAGAACAGCGCGCCGCCGCGGAGCGGGTGGCGATCGTCGACCGGTCGCATCGCTTCGTCCTGAAAATCACCGGGGCCGAGCGGCTGACCTGGTTGCACACCATCAGCAGCCAGCACATCGCGAGCCTCGGTGACGGTCGGTCCGCCGAGAACCTGGACCTCGATCTCAACGGCCGGGTGCTGCACCACTTCGTGCTGACCGAACTCGACAGCACCGTGTGGATCGACACCGAAGGCGAGCACGGACCGGCGCTGCTGGAGTTCCTCGCGAAGATGGTCTTCTGGGCCGATGCCAAACCGGTCGAGGCCACCGATCACGCGGTGCTGAGCCTGCTCGGGCCACGCATAACCGAGTTGACCGAAGCGCTCGGCATTTCCACCCTCCCGGACACCTACGAGGCAGTGCCGCTGCCCGACGGCGGTTTCCTGCGCCGCATGCCGTGGCCCACCGCGGACTCCTTCGACCTGCTCATCCCTCGCGACCAACTCGCCGACCGCTGGGCCCGCCTCACCGCCGCGGGCGCCGAACCGGCGGGCATGTGGGCCTTCGAGGCATTGCGCGTCGCGGCACTGCGCCCCCGGATCGGACTCGACACCGACGAACGGACCATCCCGCACGAGGCCCGCTGGATCGGCGGCATCGCCGAACACGGTGCGGTGCACCTGGACAAGGGCTGCTATCGCGGCCAGGAAACGGTGGCCCGGGTGCACAACCTCGGCAAGCCGCCGCGCCGCCTGGTGCTGCTGCATCTCGACGGCTCGGCCGACGAACGTCCGGCCACCGGCGAGGATGTCACCGCGGGCGGTCGTGCTGTCGGCCGACTCGGCACCGTCATCGACCATTACGAATTCGGTCCCATCGCACTGGCTTTGATCAAGCGCGCCATCCCGGCCGATACCGAACTGGTCGCGGGCCCGACCGCCGCCGCCATCGATCCGGATTCGGTCCCCGCCGAGGACGCACCCCAGGCGGGTCGGATCGCCGTCGACCGGTTGCGTGGCCGTTGATGCAGCCCGATAGCGCTCGGGTGCTTGCCGTGTGCGTCGTCCATGCCGAACTGGAGGTGCCGACCCGCGTCGGCCGGACGGCCATCGACAAGCGACCTGTTCCCCATCGCGTCGCCGCGCGTGCCTACGGCCTCGACGGCGACTACGTATGCGATACCAAGAATCACGGCGGCGTACATCAGGCCGTCTACGCCTACGGCGAGGAAGACGCGCGGCGCTGGGGCCAGGAACTCGGCCGCGAACTGCCCGCGGGTTGGTTCGGCGAGAATCTGCGCATCGCCGGACTCCCGGTCAGCGATGCGGTGATCGGTGCGCACTGGACCATCGGGGACACCCTGCTCGAAGTGAGCGCGCCCCGCGTGCCGTGCTCGACCTTCCAGCACTGGTCCGGCGAGTCGCACTGGGTCAAGCGTTTCACATTGCAGAGCGATACCGGCGCCTACCTGCGCGTACTCACCGAGGGCACGATCGGTGCGGGCGATGAGGTCCGCATCGTGCACACGCCCGAGCACGGCATCACCGTCCGCGACCTGTTCTCCGGCCACGATCCCGATCTTCTCGCGATTCTGCTCGCGGCCGAACCGACCATCTCCGATGATGTGCGGATGCAGATCGAGCGTCACGGCCGCCGCCACGCCAATGCCGCCCGTGCCCGCGAGCAGCGGGCCGATGTGGCAGGAGCCGAGCTATGACCGTCGAACTGGTCGAGGTCGTCCGCTCCGGCTTCCGCGAATGCGTGCACAGCGGTTCGGTGGTGATCCTCGGCGCCGACGGCGAACCGACCCTCGCGCTCGGCGAGGTGCACGTCCCGATCTTCCCGCGTTCCACCAACAAGCCCATGCAGGCGATCACCTTGCTGCGCAACGGCTTCGAACCGCTCGACGATGCCGAGCTCGCGATCGCGACCGCATCGCACTACGGCGAACCGGATCACGTCGCGCTGGTCGAGCGCCTGCTCGACCGTTTCGGCTTCGACGAGAAGTCCCTCGAATGCCCGCCCGACCTACCGCAGGAGGAGCGCGCACGGGCCGAGGCGCTACCCGAACCCCGCCGGGTGTACATGAACTGCTCCGGTAAGCACGCGGCCATGCTCGCCACCTGCGCCGTCAACGGCTGGCCCACGGAGGGCTATCTGGACCAGGCGCATCCGTTGCAACAGGCGGTGATCGCCACCATCACCGACCTCACCGGCGAGCCCGAAACCGACCTCGGCATCGATGGCTGCGGCCTACCGATCATTCCGGTCTCACTGGTGAATCTGGCCCGTGCGTTCGCGGCCATGGCTACCGCCGCGCCCGGTTCGCCGGAGCGGCGCGTCGCCGACGCGATTCGCGCCAATCCGCGAGTGATTTCCGGCACGAACGCACCCGATTTACTGACCATGCAGGCCACCCCCGGCCTGGTCTGCAAGATCGGCGCGGACGGTGTGCACGCGGGTGCGCTACCGGACGGAACGGCCTTCGCATACAAGATCGCCGATGGTCACGACCGTGCGCGAATCCCCCTGACGCTGGCCATTCTGCATCGCATGGGCGTCGAATGGACCGCCGCGCATGCCGAACTCGCGGCGCCGCCGGTGCTCGGCGGCGGTGCCAGGGTCGGTGTCATCCGAGCGATTCCCGGGGTCGTCTGAGGGGGCGGCCCGACGGCGACAACCGGGCAAACGGCGCCACTTCCGGAGTTCTTCCCCCACTCCTGGAAGCGCGACCGCCTGACACACGCTAAAGTGTCTGTCAGGAAGAGTATTAATTCGAACGGGGCCGCCAACAAACCCCAGGCCGCCCCGCAGTGACGCGAGGGGGTCAGCCATGGGCCGTGGCCGGGCTAAGGCAAAGCAGACCAAAGTCGCACGCGAGCTGAAGTACAGCTCCGCGCCGACTGACTTCGCGAGCCTTCAGCGCGAGCTTTCGGGTAGTCCCACCTCCCAGCTGAGTGGTGGTGTGCTGTCCGATGAGCACGATGCGGACGAATCCTCATCCCGCTGGGACGAGGACAACGACTACAACGACTGGCGCCGCTGACTCGGTAGACGACGAAGGGGGAGGCCGACGGGCCTCCCCCTTCACCCGTTGACGCCGCGTGACCGGACTAACCATTCGAGGCTTGCACAACAACAGCGTCCCGCATCCGACGATGCGGGACGCTGTTGTGAATTTCCATGCGCGACAAGCGAAACCACGACGCGCGAGTCTTACGAGCGACCGTTCGCGGCCCGTCTCGCGTCCGCGCCGAAGGCGCGGCCATCGAACACAGCCGAGTCGTCGAAGCGCATACGACGCAGTCGTATGTCTCGACGGCGCCGCTAGCGACTGCTTGCAGGTCGCTCGAAAGGGTCGGACGCGAGACACCAAGGGGCCGCGAACACGCCGCGCCGAAGGCGCTGCAAATCAGACTCAGAAGCGCGGGTGCTCGCCGACCAGTACGGCGCGGACCGCGTCGGCGTCCTTGGCCTTCTTGACGGTGCCGAGGGTCCAGCAGGCGATGTGCCGTGCCGTCAGCACGGCTAGTGCCCGGTCGACGTCCTCGGGCGCCACTACGGCAACCATGCCGACACCCATATTGAAGGTCTTCTCCATCT
Organism: Nocardia sp. NPDC102475; assembly: GCF_055584605.1. Classification (NCBI taxonomy): domain Bacteria; kingdom Bacillati; phylum Actinomycetota; class Actinomycetes; order Mycobacteriales; family Nocardiaceae; genus Nocardia; species Nocardia sp. NPDC102475. The sequence continues at coordinate 315,672 of NZ_JBVJLS010000008.1, forward strand.
CGACCCGATCGATCCGGCCGCGCTGGGCGATCATCTTGAAGACCGGCGCCGGGTTCCAGGTGCCGCGATCCAGTTCGGCGACCATGCCGGCGGGAATCACCCGGCCCAGATTCGCGGCCAAGCCACCGCCGGTGACGTGTGCGAAGGTGCGCACATCGGTTTCGGCGATCAGCGCGAGGCAGTCCTTGGCGTAGATGACCGTCGGCTCGAGCAGCTCCTCACCGAGGGTGCGGCCGAACTCCTCGACGTGGCCGGTCAGCGACATCCGGTCGATATCGAGCAGCACCTTGCGGGCCAGGCTGTAGCCGTTGGAGTGCAGACCCGAGGAGCCCATGGCGATCACCACATCGCCGGGACGCACCCGGTCCGGTCCGAGCACCGAATCGGCCTCGACCACGCCGACACCGGTCGCGGACAGGTCGTAGTCGTCGGGATCCATCAGGCCGGGATGTTCGGCGGTCTCGCCGCCGAGCAGTGCGCAGCCCGCCCGCACGCAGCCCTCCGCGATACCGGAGACCAATTCGGCCACCTTCTCCGGGACGACCTTGCCGATGGCGATGTAGTCCTGCAGGAACAGCGGCTCGGCGCCGCAGACCACCAGATCGTCCACGACCATGGCGACCAGGTCGAGGCCCACCGTGTCGTGCTTGTCCATCGCCTGGGCGACCGCGATCTTGGTGCCGACCCCGTCGGTGGAGGCCGCGAGCAACGGCTCGCGGTAGCCACCCTTCAGTGCGAACAGCCCGGCGAATCCGCCGAGCCCACCCTGCACCTCGGGTCGGCTGGCCTTCTTCGCCAATGGCCCGAACAACTCGACTGCGCGGTCACCTGCCTCGATGTCCACGCCGGCCGCGGCGTAGGAAGCACCGGCACCACTGGGGGTCTGTTCAGTCATTTTCGGGGAGAGCTCCAAACCGAATCGGCGGATAGATGCCAGCTCACGCTACCGGAGCCGGATAACAAGCATGCACCGGACGTAGTGCTGGATGGCCACCACCAGGACAAAAGCGACGACTGATTTCGCAAGTACACGGGTAACTCAGCGCGCACGCCCAGTAGGTGCCGCCGCACCCAACCGTCGGCCCAGTGCTCGAGCCCTCCGGCACTCACGACCGGCCGAAGTCCCGGGGAGGCGGGGCAGCCTGCTCTGTCGCGAATAGGGCGGCTGTTTGCGCACGCCTGCGTCGCTGCTCCACCGGATCGGGCACCGGCACCGCGGCGACCAGTCGCCGGGTGTACTCCTGCTCTGGACGGCGCAGAATGCGATCACGATCACCCTGCTCGACCACCGCCCCGTTGCGCAGTACCACGATCCGATCGGCCAGCTGGTCGACGACCGCCAGATCGTGGCTGATGAACAGGCAGGCCCAGCCGCACTCCTGCTGCAGCTGACCGAACAGCTCCAGCACCGCCGCCTGCACCGAGACGTCCAGCGCGCTGGTCGGCTCGTCGGCCACCAGCAGGTCCGGATCGAGGACCAGCGCTCTGGCCAGGCTGGCGCGCTGCCGTTGGCCGCCGGAGAGTTCGTGCGGATAGCGGCGTTCGGTGCCCGCGGGCAACTGCACGTCATCGAGGAGTTTGCGGACTCGTGCCCGGATCTCCGTGGAACTGCCCGCCTTGTGCACGATCAGCGGTTCCGCCACGCAGTCGCCGACGGTGAGCCGCGGATTCAGCGAGCTGGCCGGATCCTGGAAGACGAATCCGAAGCGGCGGCGAATCGGTCGCAGCTGCCGCTGCGACAGCTCCGCGATGTTCTGTCCGCGCACCTTCACGACCCCGGAGGTCGGGCGCTGCAAGGCCGCGACGCAGCGGCCGATGGTCGACTTCCCGGAACCGGATTCGCCGACCAGGCCGAGGGTTTCGCCGGGCCGAATGGACAAAATCACGTTGTCCACGGCGCGGAACGGCGGTCGGCCGAATGGTCCGGGAAACTGCACCACCAGATCGGACACCTCGAGCACCGGCTCGCCGGCGGCGACCTCCTCGACCGCACCGTGCTCCAACTGCTCGGTACCCAAATGCGGTACGGCCGCGAGGAGTTTGCGGGTGTACTCCTGCTTCGGCGCCGCGAACAGTTCGTCCACCGGCGCCTGTTCGACCACCTTGCCGTCGCGCATGACCACCACCCGGTCGGCGATATCGGCGACCACGCCCATATTGTGCGTGATCAGCACGATGGCGCTGCCGATGCGATCGCGCAGATCGCGCAGCAGTTCCAGGATTTCGGCCTGCACGGTGACATCGAGTGCGGTGGTCGGTTCGTCGGCGATGATCACCTTCGGCTCGCAGGAAATCGCGATCGCGATCATCACGCGCTGTTTCTGGCCACCGGAGAGCTGATGCGGGTAGTAGTCCACCCGATGCTCCGGATCGGGCAGGCCGACCATGCGCAGCAGTTCGATCGCCCTGGCCTTGGCGGCCTTGCGGCTCATATCGCTGTGCGCCCGCAGTGCCTCGGCGATCTGATAGCCCACCGTGAACAGCGGGTCGAGTGCGCGACCCGGCTCCTGGAAGATCATCGAGATCGCGCCGCCACGCAGGGCGGTGAGCTGCCGCTCGCTCATCGAGGTGACCTTGTCCGCGCCGAGGGTGACCAGGCCATCGACCCGCGCGGTATTCGGCAGCAGTCCGATCGCGGTGCGCGAGCTCACCGATTTACCGGAGCCGGATTCCCCGACGATGGCGAGCACTTCGCCGGGGTACACCTCGTAGGAGACATTGCTGACCGCGTAGACCGGACCCGCATCAGTGGCGAAGGTGACCGACAGCGATTCGATGGACAGCGCCGGGCGTTTGGTCTCGGCGACCGCTTCCGTCATTGCGATACTCCTTCCCCTGCTGAACTGTCTTTATCTGCGACGCTGCCGCTTTCGCGCAGATCCAGTTCAGCGGCGGTGAGTTCCGTTGCGGGAACATCTTTTTCGAGGGCGGTGTCGCTGGCGACCGTGGCCGGGGCGAGGGCACGACGGGTGCGCAGCAACGGATTCAGCACCTCGTTGAGACTTTCGCCGACCAATGTCAGCCCGAGAACGACCAGAACGATGGCCGTGCCGGGGAAGATGCCCGTCCACCAAATGCCATTGGAGACATCGGAAAGCGCCTTGTTGAGGTCGTAACCCCATTCGGCGGCCTGGGTCGGTTCGATACCGAAGCCGAGGAAGCCGAGCGCGGCCAGCGTCAGGATGGCATCGCCCGCGTTGAGGGTGACGATCACCGGCAGCGACTGGGTGACGTTGGCGAGGATGTGCCGGAACATGATTCGAGTGGTAGACGCACCGGTGACTCTGGCCGCGTCCACATACGGTTCGTTCTTCACCGCGACGGTCGCATTGCGAACCACCCGAAAGTATTGCGGCACATAGATCGCCGTGATCGCGACGGCGGCCGACAGGACGCCGCCGAAGCTGCTCGACTGCCCACCCGCGACCACGATGGACACGACGATCGCGAGCAGCAGGGTCGGGAACGCGTAGATGGCGTCCATGAACAGCACCAGCACCCGGTCGAGGGCACGTCCGATGTACCCGGACACCAGTCCCAGCGGTACCCCGACAACCAATGACATCACCAGCGAGATCGCGATCACGAACAGCGCGGTACGGGCGCCGAAGATCACCCGGGACAGCACATCCTCGCTGCGCACCGACGTACCGAACCAATGCTGACCCGACGGCGGTTGCTGTGCGACGAAAGCGACACCGTCCGAAGAGTTCTGGGCGAGTCCGTACGGTGCGATCAGCGGCGCGAAGATCGCCACGAATACGAATACCGCGACGAGGCCGAGTCCGACGATCAGCGTCACCCGCTGCAATCCGGCGGTCATCGTGAACAGCCGCAATCCGGGGATCCGCCTGCGCTTCGCCGTCGGCACCGGCGGCATCACCAGTGGTTCGTTCGCCAATTCCGGAGCGGTCATCAGAACCTCACTCTCGGGTCGATCAGCGCGACGATGACATCCACCAGGAAGCTGATGACCGCGACGGCCAGCGCCAGGAACGCGACAATCCCCTGCACCGCGATGAAATCGCGTTGATGCAGGTATTCCGCGAGCTGATAACCCAGCCCCTTCCATTCGAAGGTGGTCTCGGTGAGCACCGCGCCGCCGAGCAGCGTCGCGATATACATGCCCATCACCGTGATGATCGGAATCATCGCGTTGCGCACGGCATGTCGCCCCGTCACCACCCGCGCCGAAAGTCCGCGTGCGCGTGCGGCATCCACGAATTCGCTGTGCAGCGTCTGGATCAGATTGACGCGCACCAGGCGCAGGAAAATGCCCGCTGTCAACAGACCGAGTGCGACCGCGGGCAATATCGCATGCTTCAACACATCGATCAGATAGCTGTTGTCCCCGTAGAGGATCGCGTCGACCACCATGATGTTGGTCTTCGGCGAGACATGCTGCAGTTGCAACTCGACGGGGGTGCTCGCCCGACCGGCGACCGGCAGCCACTCCAGCTTCACCGCGAAGATCAGCTTCAGCAGCAGACCAACGAAGAACACCGGCGCCGCGTAGGCCAGGATGGCGAATAACCGCAGCCCCGCGTCGGCCGTCGAATCACGGTGTGTCGCAGCGTATCTGCCGAGCGGAACGCCGACCGCAAAGGCGACGAGCAGCGCCCAGAACACCAGTTCCAGGGTGGCCGCCCCGTAGGTTGTCACCACCTCGCTGATCTGCCGATTGTCCTGGGAGTGACCGAAATCCCCGTGCATAAGCCCGGAGATGTACTCCCAATACTGGGTCAGGATCGGCCGGTTCAAACCGGCGGCCTCCTTACGCACTTCGATCTGTTCCTGGGTCATCCGTCCGCCCATTGCGGCGCTGATCGGATCGCCGATCACCCGCATCAGGAAGAACACGACAGTGACCAGGATCCACGCCGTCGGCAGGATCAATAACAGTCGAATCACCAAGTACCGCAACAACGCCAGCTGCCGGGAATCCCCACTCGGCTTCCCGGCCCATGGCAGCCCGAAGCGCCGGGCCCGAACCGGTGCCTGCTTTTCAGCGGTGGCAACAGCTTCGGGCCCGGCTTCGCCCGATGTCACTTGCTCAGCACCGTGTACCGGAACTTGAAGGACGCGTCGAGTGTGTCCGACACACCCTTGACGCTCGGATTCGACACTGCGATCTGCTTACCGGACAGCAGCGGCAGGGTCGGCAGGTAGTTCTGCGCGAGATCCTTCTGCACGTCCTCGATCAGCTTGATGCGCTTGGTCTTGTCCTGCTCGGTGGTCTCCGCGGTGAGCTGCGAGTTGATCTTCGGGTCCTCGAAGTGCGACTGTAGGAAGTTGTTGGGGCCGAAGAACGGGGTCAGGTAGTCGTCGGCGTCCGGGTAGTCCGGGAACCAGCCGAAGTGATAGAGCGGGTAACCGTCCCGGGCCCGTTCCTTCTGGTAGGTAACCCATTCGGTGGATTGCAGATTCACCTTGAACAGCCCGGTCGACTCCAGTTGCGATTTGATCGCCGCATACTCCTCAGAGCTGCTCGAACCGTAGTGATCGGGGTTGTACTGCAGGTTCAGCTCCACCGGTGTCGCGACGCCCGCACCGGAGAGGAACTTCGCCGCCGCATCCTTATTGGGCTTGGCCCCGTAGAGGTCCTTCAGCGGCTCGGCCGCACCCGGCATGCCTTGCGGCACAAAGCCGTACGCGGGCTGATATGTGTTCTTGTAGACGCCCTCGGCCAGCGCGGGTCGGTCGATCGATGAGGCGATGGCCTTGCGCACCGCCAGCTTCTGCTCCGGGGTGCCGCCCGGCATGGTGTTCAGATTGAAGACGATGTAGCGCAGCTCGCCGCCGGGCCCGTCCGCCACCTTGACCTTGCTGTCCTTGCGCAGCGATTCGATATCGGTCGGCGTGAAGGATCGGTAGGCGACATCGAGCGCACCGCTCTGCAGATCGAGCTTCATATTGTCGGAGGTCGCGTAGTACTTGGTGGAGACCTGCGATGTCTTAGGTGTGCCGAGGATGCCCTTGTAGTCCGGGAACGCCTGGTACTCGACCAGCTTGTTCTTGTCGTAGCTGGCGATCGTGTACGGGCCCGAGTAGCCCTTGGTCTTCACCACGTCCTCATCCGGCAGCACCTTGTCGGCCGGGAAGACCTTCTCGTCCACGATCGGACCGGCCTGGGTCGGCAGGATGGCGGGGAAGGTCTGATCGTTGGCGACCTTCAACGTGAAGTTCACCGTCAGATCGTCGGCGATCTCGGTCTTCTCGAGATTGCCCAGCAGCGAGGCGGGACCGTTCGGGTCGTTGATGCCCAGCATGCGATCGAAGGAGAACTTGACGCTCTTGGCGGTCAACGGATTCCCATTGGCGAACTTGAGTCCCGACTTCAGCTTGCAGGTGTAAACCGTCGGGGAGCTGAAGTCGCACTTCTCCGCGGCGTCCGGCTTCGGGGTGGCATCGCCGGGCGCGAAATTCAGCAGATACGAATAGATCTGGGTTTCGACCAGCAGCGAACCGTTGTCGTAGGCGGCCGCGGGGTCGAGCGAGAAGATCTTGTCGGTGGTGCCCGCCACCAAACCGGCCCCGTCACCACCCCCGCCGGTGCGCCCTGAACCGCATCCCGCGATCGCGGACACGGCCAGCGCCGCCATCCCGACCGCCGCGATTCGTCGCGTCCGGTTGCCTCGCCCAGGCTTCTTCGAAACCCTCATCATCAGGCCCCACTTCTCGAGCGCGCCACGCCGCGTGTGCTGGATCACAGGACAGCGGCGGGCACGGTGAACTTCCGATATGTCGGGCACCGTACCCAGGATCCATTTCTGGGATGTTGCGTTTTCAAAGAAAAAATCACGGGCGGGTTAGCGGAGGTTACGAATGGTGCGCGGGTAACGCCGGATCACCGGACGAATGACCAGGTTCGCCTCGAGAGCGTCGCCGCCGCGTCTCGAGTAGGCCACGGCACAGCCGCGGACAGCTCGCGTCGGAAGCGGCCGAACAAGATCGAACCCCCCGGCTTTCGCCGAGGGGTTCGTGATCATCGAATTCTGTCAGGGGCGGCTCAGTGCGCTCGCATTCGCGTTCTCGCTCAACAACATTGCCTCGGACTGGCCGGTGAGCATGCCCTCGAGCACGTTCTTGCCGATGGCCGCCTCGGTGGGCAGCGGGATCGGGTATTCACCGTCGAAGCAGGCCGAGCACAGCCGCGAGCGCGGCTGCTCGGTGGCGGCGATCATGCCCTCGGTGGATATGTAGCCGAGCGTGTCCGCGCCGATCGAACGGCGCACGGCCTCCACCATGTCGTCGTAGCTGTCATCGGCGCCCGCGCCATTGGCGATCAGCTCCGCGCGCGAGGCGAAGTCGATGCCATAGAAGCACGGCCACTTCACCGGCGGCGAGGCGATCCGCACGTGGATCTCCACCGCCCCCGCCTCGCGCAGCATCCGGATCAACGCGCGCTGGGTGTTGCCACGCACGATGGAGTCGTCCACCACGATCAGCCGCTTACCGCGGATCACCTCACGCAGCGGATTCAGCTTGAGTCGGATGCCGAGCTGGCGGATGGTCTGACTCGGCTGGATGAAGGTGCGCCCGACGTAGGCGTTCTTCATCAGGCCCTGCCCGTACGGCACACCCGAGCCCTGCGCATAACCGACCGCGGCAGGGGTGCCGGACTCCGGCACCGGAATCACCAGATCGGCCTCGACCGGATGTTCCTTGGCCAGGCGACGACCGATCTCCACCCGGGTGGCGTGCACCGAGCGACCGGAGATAGTGCTGTCGGGCCGGGCCAGGTAGACGAATTCGAAGACGCAGCCCTTGGGTTCGGGATTGGCGAAGCGCATGGACCGCACACCGTCGGCATCGATCGCCAGCAGTTCGCCCGGCTCGATCTCCCGGACGAAGGCGGCACCGACGATATCCAGCGCGGCGGTCTCACTGGCTACGACCCAGCCACGCTCGAGCCGGCCGAGGCACAGCGGACGAACGCCGTGCGGGTCCCGCGCGGCATAGAGGGTGTGCTCGTCCATGAAGGTCAGACAGAACGCGCCCTTCAGTGTCGGCAGCAGCTTCATCGCGGCCTGCTCGATGCTCGAATCCGCGGCGGCGTGCGCGAGCAGCGCGGTCATCACATCCGAGTCGGAGGTGGCGGTGATCGGCGCGGGGCGACCACCGGAGACCGGCGGCACGCCGATCAGCCCGAGTTCGCGTGCGCGCGCGCTCAATTCGGCGGTGTTGACCAGATTTCCGTTGTGGCCCAGCGCAAGTCCGGAACCGACCGAGGTGGTGCGGAAGATCGGCTGCGCATTCTCCCAGGTGGTGGAGCCGGTGGTGGAGTAGCGACAGTGACCGATGGCGATATGACCTGGCATCGCGGCCAGTGTCTGCTCATCGAATACCTGGCTGACCAGGCCCAGATCCTTGAAGACCAGAATTTGTGAGCCGTCGGAGACGGCGATGCCCGCGGCTTCCTGGCCGCGGTGTTGCAGCGCATACAAGCCGTAGTACGTGAGCTTGGCCACGTCCTCGCTCGGCGCCCAGACTCCGAACACACCACACTCTTCGCGTGGTTCGTTCTCGACCTGATCGGGGGTAGTTTCGACCGGCATCTCGGCGTTGGTCACCGTTTGCTCCCTGTTCGGGCGGGCTGGGGGCAATGGCCATTCTACGGGTGAACGATGCGCCGCGATCACCGCCACCGGGTAGGCACAGCAATCGCCGAGCGACGCTGCCGTTTTTCCGCACGGCACGGTGCTACCGTGCCAAGCCGTGACGACTTCGGACAGTGCGCGCACCCGGGGGTCGGCGACCCGGTTGACCGCGCGCATGTGGCTGGTCCCGATCGCGGTACTGACGCTGTTCATGGCGCTGCTGGCCACGATGTATCTGGATTACGTCGTCGATCCGGAAAAGAACCTGCACGACTTCCCGATCGCCCTGGTGAACCAGGATGTCGGCGATACGGTCGGCGGGCAGCAGGTGAATTTCGGCACACAGATCACCGATGCGCTGCGGCAGGGCATTCCGGCGGACAAAGTCGATCTACAGGTGCTCGGCATCAACGACGCCGAACTGAAGATGCAGTCCGGTGCGGTCTACGGCACGATCCTCATCCCCAGCGATTTCAGTAAGCGCCTCGGAATTCTCGGTGTGGGCAGTGTGGTGCCCGGTGATATCCAGCGCCCGACGCTCACGCTGCAGACGAATCCGCGCAGTGGAGCGTTCGTCACCAATATCGTCACGACCATCGGCACCCAGGCGCTGGCCCAGGTGAACGAGCAGGTCGGTAAGAAGCTGACCGATCAGGTGAATGCGCAGTTGACGCCGCCGAGCGGCGGGGCAGCGCCCGAGTTGACGGGTGCGACGCGGGTGGCGCTCGCGGATCCGGTGCACATCGTCATCTCACCGTTCCGTCCGCTGCCGTCCGGCACCGGACAGGGTTTGACGGCGTTCTTCTACGCGCTGCTACTTCTGCTCGCCGGACTGGTCGGCTCGATGACCATCCACACCATGATCGATGCCGCACTCGGATTCGTGCCCACCGAATACGGGCCCTGGTATGTGCATTTTCCGGCCACTCCGATCTCCCGGTTCAATACGCTGCTGATCAAATGGGGTGTGATGGTAATCACCGCGAATATCGTCGCGGGCGTATTCCTGGGTGTGGCCGGCCTGCTCGATATGCCGATCGATCATCCGCTCACGCTGTTTCTCTATAGCGTGCTGGCCATCATGGCGGTCGGGATCACCGGGTTGTCCATCCTCGCAGCGGTCGGTTCGGCGGGTTTGCTGATCAACCTGATCCTGTTCATCATTCTCGGGCTGCCCTCCTCGGGCGGCACCGTGCCGATCGAGGCGACGCCGAAATATCTGGGCTGGCTGGCGAAATTCGAGCCGATGCACCAGGTGTTCGTCGGTGTGCGCGCAATTCTCTATTTCGACGCGAACTTCCCGGCGGGGTTGTCCCGCGGGGTGTGGATGGCGGCGTTCGGGCTCGCGATCGGGCTGGTGCTCGGCACCTTCATCACCCGGTACTACGACTACAGGGGCCTGCATCGGCGCGATCTGTCCCGCGGCTGAGGCGAGCCCCGTGGCGGGTGCGACCGAGTTCGCGGCATGCACCAAGATGAGTGGTGTGAATTCGTGGATCGAACACGCGCGCTATCTGGCCGACGAGATATTCGCACCACAGGCCGACGCGGTCGACCGCACCGGCGAAATTCCCGGCACCCATTTCGACCTGCTCGCCGAGTACGGGTTCTACGGCGCGACCATGGCCGACGATATGGATATCGCCACTTTCACCCAGGCCGGTGAGATCCTGGTCGCCGGATGTCTGACGACCACCTTCGTCTGGGCGCAGCATCTCGGGGTCGCGCGACGGATCGCCACCTCACCGAATCTCGAACTGCGCGAACGACTTACCGAGGACCTGCGGCACGGCCGGGTACGCGCGGGTGTGAGTTACGCGGGCGCGAACGACCAACCCGGCTTGATCGCGCGTCGCGTCGACGGTGGGTATGTGCTCGACGGCACCGCGCCGTTCGTCACCGGGTGGGGTCTGGTGGACGTCCTCGGCGTGATGGCGCGCGATGCGGACGACGGGGGATCGCTGATCAGCGTGCTGGTGCCCGCCGAACCGGGCCCCACGATGCACGCCACCCCGCTCCCGCTCATCGCCGCCGACGCGAGCAAGACCGTGACGCTCACCTTCGACGGCGTCCAGGTGCCCGATTCCGCTGTGGACAACCGGATTTCGCTGCGCAGCTTCAACGCCTCCTTCATCTTGGCCGCCTGGCGCAACGGCGCGATCGCTCTCGGCATCGTGCGGCGCTGCCTCGGCGAACTCGCGCGGCTCGGCATCGACACCACCGCTTCGGCCGCCGAAGCCGCCCGCATCCGAACCGAACTCGATGATGCGCTCACCGGCCAGTCGGATGTCTACCTGGCCCGCGCCCGCGCCTCCGAACTCGCGGTCCGCGCGGCGACGGCTCTGGTGACGGCCACCGGTAGCGCGGCCGTCACGCGGGGCAATCTCGCCGAGCGCTCACTGCGTGAGGCGACCTTCACGCTGGTCTTCGGCTCCCGCCCGGCCATCAGGACCGCGCTGCTGGACCGCCTGACCCAGGCCGCCGACACTGTCTACCCTTAGACCGTGTCTCATGTCGTTGATTTCACCAGTTTCTTGTAGCAGGTCAGTGCGGCAGCGGGGGTGAGGAAACCGAGGAAGTGTGTGGCCTTGCGGTCGTAGCGGATGTTGAGCCGGTGGTAGCCGGTCAGCCAGGAGATCGTCCGCTCGATGACCCACCGGTGCCGACCGAGGCGTTCGGAGGATTCGATGCCTTTGCGGGCGATGCGGACGCCGATGCCTCGCGCATGCACCCATCGACGCAGTTCAGCGGTGTCGTATGCCTTGTCCGCGTGCAGCTTCGCGGGCTTGCGCCGACGCGGGCCACATGGAGATCGAACCGCGGGAATCGCCTTCACGAGTGGTTTGAGCGCCTCGGCGTCGTTGGTGTTGGCCGCCGATATGCCCACGGACAGAGGCAGTCCGGCACGGTCGGACAGTACGTGGATCTTCGAGCCGGTCTTGCCGCGGTCGACCGGGCTCGGCCCGGTCATGGATCCCCTTTTTTGGCTCGCACCGACGCCGCATCGATCACCGTGCGGACCAATCGATCAAGGCTCGGCTTCCCAGCTCGTCCAGCACAGCATGGTGTAAACGCCGCCACAAGCCGGCTCGGTCCACACGCTGAACCGCCGCTGCGCCGTCGGCACGGTGACACCGAATAATGGCGGCAGCAGCCGCCACGCACAACCGCTGGTCAACACGTACACCACCGCTGCGAATACCGCCCGCTGGTCGACCGGCGCGGTCCCACCCCATTGTGTACGAGGGCTGAAATTCGGCAATAGTGGCTCGACGAGCTCCCACAGCTCGTCGGGCACCAACCGGCTGGAGAACGCGGCTGTCACGACAAAACATCATGCAGCACAACAATTCTCATGCACATCCACGAATCACTTCAACGTCAAGAGGCGGTTCTTTGAGAACGCGCGTGGGAGGTGGCCTTCGGCAAACGACATCTATACGCTTGCCCCCGAAATATCGGCCTGGCCTGACCCATATCAATGGCGGCGACCACCTCCTGGTCGCGTACGCCGAAGCAGTCTGCCCGACCAGCACCCATGCTATCAACTGGCTCCAACTGTGTACCCCCGACAGTGGTGAGTACAACTGGCTACTGCCTGCGTACTTCCCGACTCTTGTGTCGACACCTGCGACATGAGACACGCTCTTAGCGCTTGCGAATCCTCGTATCCCTCACCGGGATTCACGTCTCCTCTGGGCACAATGTGGGAACAGTGGGATGGTTGGACCGCGGAACCTGTTGTGAGAATGGCTGTCCCGGGCATCCACTCACCCCTGCCGAATGCCTCTCGTGAAAACCGCCGCCACCATCGAGGGGAGTCAAATGGTGGTTCGAGCTCATCGGCGGTAGTCAAATGGTTGCTCCAACCCCACCCACAACCACCATTTGACTACCCTCGACAAACGCTCGAGAGCGCAGCCACAGCCAGCTGACCACTGGGGGGTGTATCTGACTGCGGAAGGTAAGCCGGGTACGGCACACTACGCGCCCAGCACCGCAATGGCAGTGCGGCTGATCGTTAGTCTGTGGTGGCGCGCGTGATGGGCAGCCAGTGGGCGACTTCGCCAGTTCGGCTGCCGGAAGCGGTGACCGTGCCCGATGCCACCGCGACGTCGAAGTCGAGGAGGCCGGTCGCGAGCAGAAGCCAAGTGCGCGGGTCGGTTTCGATGACATTCGGTGGTGTGCCCCTGGTGTGCCGTGGACCCTCGATGCACTGCACCGCCACGAAAGGTGGGACGCGGACCTCGACGGAGTGGCCGGGTGCGGAAGCGGCGAGGGTACGGACGGTGGTGCGGACCGCGGCCGCGAGTTCAGGCCTGGCGGGGGCGGGCGTCGAATCGTCGCGCAGCCAAGTACTGACCGCCGCGACTGCTGTTCGTAGTTCCGCCGGATCAACCTTTGCTCGTCCTACCACGATGCCGAGAATACTGGGGGCCGACCGGCCTCAGCGCCTTGCTCATGCCCGAATCCGGGGGATTCCCGCCGGATCGAGCGAGAATGGGGTGGTGTGGGCGAGGCCCATCAGCTGGTGGCGGACCAGACGGTCACCACTGCCGTGTAGGCGTGGATGGCGTCGCTGAGCGAAAGTTCGGTAATAAAGGCGACCCGATTGGCCGCGGTCTCGACACAGTAGCTGCTGTTCTTGCTGATGGGTAGGATTCGACGCCCTGGGTGGCGATGAGGTCTGCGCACTGTTGCCGGGTCGGCTTGGTCGTATTGCTCCAGGACGCGATGGTGGGCTGCACGGTAAGGAAGTCGCCTCGCCGACCGTACAGCGTGGCTTCGGAGAATTTTTTGGACGAAGTGTAGTTGTAGCTGGCCCACGTGCTGGCGCCGTTGTTCCCGGATACCACCCTGGGTGGGACGGAGTCCAGGTCGAGGTAGGTCAGGTTGACCGTGCCGGACCACCGAACGTCCTCCGACGAGGTCGATGTCGCGGGCGCGGAGACAGTGGTCGGTCGGTCGGCGGGCTCGGTCCGGGAGGCCTGCTGGGTCGGTGGCGGGGATTGCGCGGAAGAGTTTCCGTCCTGCTTGGCATCGAAGAACTTGTCCGGTACGAGGATGATCAAGCCGACGATCAAACCGGGAATGACCGGCAAGAGTATCGCGGCGAGAACGGGGTGGCGACTGCCCCAGCTGCGCCGCCCGGGAGGGACTTCCTGCTCGGGTCGGCTCGCGTTTCGAGTGTCCTCGTCGTGCTGGTCGTCCCCCATGATTTCCCTGGTCTCCTTTGCCGTGGCTGACGAAAACCTCGCGTCTGTGAGTGTGTCCCGAGCACTGAGTACCGCAGCCATGCTCATAGAACACCTTTCAATTGTCAATGGCGGCAAAGAGTTCGGTCGTCACGGTCAGGTGTGCACGTTCGGGCTCTTTCGCGCCAGGATGGACGATTCGGCCACCAGCAGGGAGCCGCAACGTGGCAGCGGCCGAAGCCGTCAACTGCTCGGCGGACCGGCGAGGTGCGGCACAAGTGCACCACCGGCGTTCACGGCGAAGTGCAGCAGAGCGGGGGCGGTGGCGCTGTGGGTGCGGCGGTACAGCAGATCGAATACGAGGCCACCCGCTGCGGTCGCGGCAATCGATGCGAGCACATTGTCGCCTGCGGCGCGTGCCGGATGGATGTGCCAGAGTCCAAAGGTGCTCGCTCCGATCAACGCGCCGAAGCGTGGCCCGAACTCCTTGTCCAGCAACAGGTTAAGCGACGCGCGAAAGATGAGCTCCTCGCTGTAGACGGTGCCGATCGGGATATGTACCGCGACCCACTCATCGAGCGGGACATCCGGAGCCCGGTCGGCGAACCCACCGAGGCGATCGCGCAGCGCCGGAATGGCAACGGCCACACCATAACCGGCGGCGACCAGGCCCGCCGAGACGAGTCCGTAACCGAGCCCCCGCGCGGACAACCAGTTCGGACGGCCGCGAAATGCCAGTGCGTAACCGGTCGCGAATCCGGCATTGGCAGCGGTGCGACCGCGCAGATCCAGTTTCAAGCGCGGCAACAGCCAATTGCTCCATGCCAACGGAACACCAACAGCGACAGCAGTTTTCGCAATACGCCCGATAAACGTCATTTGATCTCGCGCTCGTAGTCCTCGGCGACCTCGATCTGGGCCCGGATCCTGTCGGACTGTTCCACGGTCCAATCCGGCGGTGCCGCAACGGCGATCCAGCCGTCCAATACCAGACTCCCGTACCGGTGCCCGTGCCCGTCTGTGACGCCCTGCGCATTGGACAGGTCACAGGTGACCTGCCAGAACGTGACGAACGGCCACCAGCGCATCTGCGAGGACACATCGGAGCCGCGCGGTTCGGAGAGCCAATCCGGTTGGGAGAAGATCAGATCCGAGGACCACCAGACGATCGGGTCGGAGGCGTGCTGCAGATAGGCGATGCGCGGGGCTCGCCATTCGGTGGTCGGACGCGCGAGATCGGCACTGTCGGAGGCGAATCGGACCACCAGGCCGTCGGCGTACACCGGCTCGACCTCGCGCGATCCGGGATCGCGTCGCGATACGAACTGCTCCCACAGTCGATTCGAATTCGGCGGTCCGACCCACAGCGCACCATCGACCTTGGAGCGCAGATCGGCGAGTCCGTCGAAGGCCGCCTCCGAGCCCTGCGAGCCCAGGCTCTCGCCGTACACGAGCAGCTTCGGCCGCGCCCCCTCTGGCCGCGCCGACCAATGCTGGTAGACCGCGTCGAACAGCTGCTTACCCGCATCCGATGCCTTGCCGCGGTCCGCGAGGAAGGACAGCACGCTGGGCAGATACGAATACTGCGAGGCCACGATGGCGGAATCGCCGCCGTACATGTACTCGATGGCGCCGGCCGCCATGGAATTCACCCATCCGGTGCCGGTCGTGGTGACCACCACCAGCACCTTCCGGTCGAAGGCGCCGGTGCGCTCCAGTTCGGAGACCGCGAGTTCGGCTCGCGCGTCACCGCGCGGCGCCGACTCCAGACCCACATACGCGCGGATCGGCTCGCGCGCGGGCTTTCCGGTGATCGAGGTGATCCGGGCCGCGGAGGGACCGTGCGAGACGAACCAGCGGCCCTCGAATCCGAGCGAATCCCATTTCGCCAGCGAGGCCGGACTGCCCGACCGCTCGGGCTGCACCGGTTGGACCGCATTCGGCGAAGTGTGATCGTTCTGCACGCTGAATGCGGAGTTGGCCACCGCGAAGAAGGCGCGCGAGGCGACGCCGTTGAACAGCGTGACGGTCAGCACCACCAGAACCAGGAATCCGGCCGATGGCGCCAGCTCGCGCGGCACCCGCACCCAGCGGTTGAGCTGGCGAGCCAGGAATCGAATGATCTCGCGCAGCGTCCGATACACCGCGACCACCCCGGTCCCCACCGCGATACTGAGCAATCCCGTGCGCAGATACGCGGGGGTTGTGGTGCCCTCCATACCCATCAGCGCGGTGATCTCACGTTGCCAGCGGGCCGACTGCACCAGCATTAAGGCCGCGGTGACGGCGGCAGTGAGCAGGATCGCCGATTTCACCGCATAGCGCACCCAAGTCGGCGGCGGTGCGATCCGGTCGCGCAGCAGCTTGCCCAGCCGCGGCCGGACCCAGAGCCGGAACAACCACTCCAACAGGCAGCCGAGACCGTAGCCGAGCGCGGCATTGATGCCGCTGATCAGGCCCTGGAACAGCCAGTCGCGCGGCACCAGCGACGGCGTCACCGATAGTGCGAAGAAGATCGTCGCGAAGACCAGCCCGACATAGTTCAGATCGATGATGTCCTCGGCACGGCGCACCACCACGACGCCGCGCGTACGCAGCTTCGTCAGGGTGGTCGTGGTTTCGAGCATCGGTCAGCGCGACGGCGCGATGCCCGGGTTGTCGGTGGGATCGGGCACGGGCGGCGACGTCAACGGGTCCGTAGCGATCATCACTCGAACAGTATGCGGGTGCGCTCGGGTCAGCGGGTGCGTGCCCGGAGCGTCACGCGATATTGCCGACACAGATCACAGCGCCCGCTCGGCCGACCGAGCGACACGATTCGCGAATCATCCAGCGGCAGTGCCACTACCGCGTCGTCCGGCAACTACCCAACGCGCTCGAGTAGTTGTACGCGGTTGCGCAGCGCGCCGAATCAGCAGACTTCATATCCATGAGTGAGCGAAGCGAACGAATAATGTGCCAGCGCGCCTTGCGCATGCCGGAGCCGAGCGTCAGCGAGGCGCAGGCATGAGCAATCCCAACGCCCGGCCGAAAACCTCTTCGGCCTTCCTCGCGCAAGCCGCGATCGCGTTCGGCGTCAGCTTCTTCGGGACCGGCGTCGGCATCTTCTACCTGCCACTCGATATCGCACAGCGCGGCTTCCTCGGCATGTCCGTGCTGTTCCTGGTGTCGAGCGCGTTCACCCTGGCGAAGGTCGTTCGCGACCAACAGGAATCGGCGAGCATCGGCCGCCGCTTGGACGAGGCGCGGATGGAAAAGCTGATGGCGGAACACGATCCGTTCAAATCCGTCGCCTGATGGCGCGCGCCTGGGCGAGTCCGGCAACGAGGGGTTCGGGCCCGCCCAGGTGTGTGCTTTATTTCAGCTGGTGCTCACGGGCCGAGGAGATCGCCAGATAACCCTGGATCCGATCCGCCAGATCAGCCGACCAATCCGGCGGCTGCGCGATCGCGGCCCACGCATCCAAAACCAGGTTTCCGTAGTTGTGCCCGTGTCCGTCGCTGACGCTCTGCGCTCTGGGCAGATCCGCGGCGACCTGCCAGAACGTGACGATCGGATACCACGCCATCCGCGAGGAAACATCGGGCCCGCGGGGTTCGCGCAGCCAATCCGGTTCGCTGAAGAGCAGATCCGGCGACCACCAGACCACCGGATCGGAGGCGTGCTGCAGATAGGCGATACGGGGTGGCAGCCAGTTGTCCCCAGGCTTCCACAGGTCGGCGCGGCTGTCGGAGAAGCGCACCACCAGTCCGTCGGCATAGGTCGGCAGGATCTCCGGTGTGCCCGGATCGCGGCGGGCGGTGAATTCACTCCACAGCCGGTTGGAATTCGGCGGTCCGACCCACAGCACGCCGTCGGTCTTCGATCGGATATCGGCCAGACCGGTGAAAGCACCTTCGGAGCCCTGGGATCCGAGACTCTCGCCGTAGACGAGCAGCTTGGGCCGCGCCTCCTTCGGCCGGGCCGACCAATGTTCGTAGACCTTGTCGAAGACCAGCTTTCCCATCTGGGTGGCCTTGTCCTTATCGGACAGGAACGACAGCACACTCGGCAGATAGGAATACTGGGTCGCGGCAATCGCGGTGTCGCCGTTGTACATCAGCTCGATGGATTCGGCGCTGGACGAATCGACCCAGCCGGTGCCCGTCGTCGTCACGACCACCAGCACCTTGCGCTCGAATGCCTTGGTGCGCTCCAACTCCGCCGCGACCAATTCGGCCTGCGCCTGCGGGCCGTCGGCCGATTCCAATCCGGCGTAGACCCGAATCGGTTCACGCGCGGGCCTACCGGTGACCTGGCTGATATCGGCGGCGGTCGGCACGAAGGAGACGAACCAGCGGCCCTCGGAACCGAGCGTATCCCAGGCCGCCAATGAGTTCGGACTGCCGGAGCGCTCCGGCAGTAGCGGCTGTACGGCATTCGGCGAGGTGTGGCTGTTGCGTACGCTGAAGGCCGAATTCGCCACGTCGAAAAAGACTTTGGTTAGCACGCCATTGAACAGCAGCACCATCGCGACCACCACGACGAGCACACCGGTCGGCACGGCCAATTGGCGCGGAAAGTGGGCGCGCCTGATCAGCTCGAATGCGATCGAACGGACGAGCCGCCGCAGTATCCGGAACACCGCGATGACGATCGCGCCGACCAGCGCGCTCATTGCGCCGGTGCGCAGGAATCCGGAGGTCGTGATGGGTTCCATGCCCATGAGCGCGGTGATTTCGCGCTGCCAGCGGGCCGATTCGATCAGCAGGAAAACGGCGACGCCGAGACAGGCGAGCACAATCGTGGTCTTGACCGCACCGGACAGCCATTTCGGCCGTCGCGCCCACACCCGCGTGACCGCAGGCGGCAACTGAGCGACCTTGCGGCGCAACGGTTTCCGCAACCACTTGCGGTAAATCCATTCGAACAGACAGCCGATGCCGTAGCCGATGGCCGCATTGATCCCGCTGACCAGCCCCTCGAACAGCCAATCCCGTGGCAGCAGTGAGGGTGTCAGCGACCAGCCGAAGAACACCGTGGCCACGATGAGGCCGACGTAGTTCGGGTGGAAGAAACGCTCGACGGCGCCGACAAGCTTGCCGACGCCGTCGCGGAGCGAGCTCAGGCCCCGGAGGCGGTAGCGGAGCGTGACCACGGAGGGGACAGCGAACGCCGCAAATCCAGCCCTGCGTAGGACTGCCGAGACTTCACCAGCCTCCGGCGCGTTCAAACGGCACTGGCCCCGAACAGCTTCGGCAGCGTGCCCTCGTGCGCCTCGCGCAGATCGTCCAGGGTGATCGAGAGCTGGCCCTGCACCTCGACGGAATCCGAGCCCTGATCGACCACACCGATGCGCATCCACGGCAATTCGCGCGCGGTGCACATCTTGGTGAAGCGAGTCTCCTCCGAGCGCGGTACCGCGACGAGCACCCGGCCCGCCGATTCGGAGAACAGCTGCACGAACGGATCCGAACCCTCGGGGAGCAGAATGCGGCAACCGGTTTCGCCGGCCAGCGCGGCCTCGATCACGGTCTGGATCAGGCCGCCCTCGGAAAGGTCGTGCGCCGCACTGATCATGCCGTCGCGCGAACCCGAGGTCAGCACCTCGGCGAGCAGCTGTTCGCGGGCGAAGTCGACCTTGGGTGGCACGCCGCCGAGATGGTCGTGCGCGACCTGCGACCAGATCGAGCCGCCGAATTCGTCGGCGGTCTCGCCGAGCAGGATCAGCGTCTCGCCCGGCTCCAGGCCGAGTCCGGTCGGGATGCGCCGGTGCACATCGTCGATGACGCCGAGCACGCCGACCACCGGGGTCGGCAGGATGGCGTCCTGACCGGTCTGGTTGTAAAAGCTGACATTGCCGCCGGTGACCGGAATGCCGAGGGCCACACAGCCGTCCGCGAGACCGCGCACCGCCTGCTGGAACTGCCACATGACGCCCGGGTCCTCCGGAGAACCGAAGTTGAGGCAGTTGGTGACGGCCTTCGGCGTCGCGCCGGTGGTGGCCACATTGCGGTAGGCCTCGGCCAGTGCGAGCTGTGCGCCGGTGTAGGGGTCGAGCTTGGTGTAGCGGCCGGACGCGTCGGTGGCCAGCGCGATGCCGCGGCCGGTCTCCTCGTCGATCCTGATGACACCCGCATCGGCGTGTTCGGCGAGCACGGTATTGCCGCGGACGTAGCGGTCGTACTGCTCGGTGATCCACCGGCGGCTGCACAGCTGCGGGCTGGCGACCATCTGCAATACGGTGGCGCGCAGTTCCTCCGGTGTCTTCGGCCGGGGCAGCGTATCCGGGGTGTCGGCGATGAGCGCGTCCTGGAAATCCGGTCGCTGGACCGGGCGCTCGTATACCGGGCCCTGATGTGCGACCGTGCGCGGCGGCACATCGACGACGGTCTCGCCGTGCCAGCTGATCACCAGCCGGTCGCCCTCGGTGACCTCACCGATGACCGTGGCCAGCACATCCCACTTGTGGCAGACGGCCATGAACGCGTCCACGTTCTCCGGCGTGACCACCGCGCACATGCGCTCCTGCGATTCGCTGGAGAGCACCTCGGCCGGTGTCATGCCCTTGGCGCGCAGCGGCACCTTGGTCAAGTCGATATGCATGCCGCCGTCGCCCGCCGCCGCGAGTTCGGAAGTGGCACAGGACAATCCGGCACCGCCGAGGTCCTGGATGCCGACCACCAGCTTGGCCGCGTACAGCTCGAGACAGCACTCGATGAGCACCTTCTCGGCGAACGGGTCGCCGACCTGGACGCTCGGCAGCTTCTTGCGGCCGGTACCGGATTCGTCACCGGAGAAGGTATCCGAGGCGAGCACCGAAACACCGCCGATGCCGTCGAGGCCGGTGCGCGCACCGAACAGAATGATCTTGTTGCCAGCGCCGGAGGCGAAGGCCAGATGCAGATCCTCGACCCGCATGACACCGGCGCACAGCGCGTTGACCAACGGGTTGCCTTGGTAGGAGGCATCGAAAACGGTCTCGCCGCCGACATTCGGCAGGCCGAGCGAGTTGCCGTAGCCGCCGACACCGCGCACCACACCGTCGACCACGCGCCGGGTATCGACCGCGTCCGCCGCACCGAAGCGCAGCTGATCCATCACCGCGATGGGCCGCGCGCCCATGGCCATGATGTCGCGCACGATGCCGCCGACGCCGGTGGCCGCACCCTGATACGGCTCCACATAGGACGGGTGGTTGTGGCTCTCCACCTTGAAAGTGACCGCCCAGCCCTCGCCGATATCGACGACGCCCGCGTTCTCACCGATGCCCGCGAGCATCGCGGACTTCATCTCGTCGGTGGTGGTCTCGCCGAAGTAGCGCAGATGCACCTTCGAGGACTTGTAGGAGCAGTGCTCGCTCCACATCACCGAATACATCGCCAATTCGGCGTCGGTCGGCCGACGGCCGAGGATTTCCTTGATCCGCGCGTACTCGTCGTCCTTGAGACCGAGCTCCTTGTACGGCTGCGGGGCGTCGGGAGTTGCTGCGGCTGCGCTGACGGTGTCGACCTGCGGAGTCACGGAGTACCAGGGTCCTTTCGGGCCGGAGCGCGAAGCTGGGGATTCGCCATGAAGTTTAGCCGTGGCCCTCGATGGACAGCCGCTCGCATCGACCGGTCGTCCGGATCGCCGGTTTTCGGGCGCGGATGCCTCGGGTCGGCACACATTGCGGGAGTTCGCAACCGCTACTCTTTGGCGGTGAACGATCGATCGGGGGTTGCGGATCCGGCCGAGCAGCCCGTCACCACGCAGGACATCCGGCTCGAAGCCGACTCGGACATCTCGCCACGATTCTCATTGTCGAATCCGCAGGTGCGCTGGCTGCTGATCGCCGTGGCGATGTTCGCCGTGTCGGCCATCGTCTCGCTGGTGGCGCACTGGTGGAACGGATACATCGATCTGCAGGTCTATCGCAACGGTGCGCGCGTCTGGCTCGACGACGGCGAGTTGTACGGACCGATGCCCCCGGTCGAGGGGATCGGACTGCCGTTCACCTATCCCCCGCTGGCCGCCCTGTTCTTCGCACCGCTCGCGCTGATGCCGCTGCCGCTGGCCGAGGTGCTGGTGACCGCCACCTCGGTGCTCAGCCTCGGCATCACGCTCTGGCTGGTGCTCGCGCGGCTGCGCCCGAGCCTCGAGCGGCGGACCGTGCTGGCGCTGGTCATCGGTATGGTCGCGGTGGCGCAAACGTCCGAACCGATCCGGGCGACCTTCGGCTTCGGCCAGATCAATCTGGTGCTGATGGCCGCGATCACCATGGATTGCCTTGTCCGCAAACCGTTCTGGCCGCGCGGCATGCTGATCGGCATCGCGGTCTCGGTGAAATTGATTCCGGCCGGATATCTGCTGTACTTCCTGCTGCGCCGGGATTGGAAGGCGGCGGGCACGCTGATCGTCTCCGCGATCGTCGCGGTCGGACTCGGATTCCTGCTGTTCCCGAGCGATTCGGCCGAATACTGGTTCCACACCCTGGCCGATACCGGCCGCATCGGCCCGCCGTACTTCGCGGGCAATCAGTCGATCAAGGGCATGGCCTTCCGCCTCGGTGTCTCCGATTCCCTGGCCACCCTGATCTGGATCACCCTGTCGCTCATCGCGCTTGCCCTCGCCGCGGTGTGGATGCACCGCCTGCTCGAAGCGGGACAGCAGGTCGCCGCACTGATGGTGAACGCTGCCGCGGTACTGCTGGTGTCCCCGGTTTCCTGGTCGCACCACTGGGTTTGGATCGCCCCCGCCATCCTGGTCGCCGCCGACGCCATCGCCCGCGGCACCCGCAACCGCTGGTTCATCGGCTCCGTCGCCGCCTTCACCGTCCTGTTCATGATCGGCCCGCAATGGCTCCTGCCGCATTCGAAGGACCTCGAACTCGGCTGGGCCTGGTGGCAACAAATCATCGGCAGCAGCTACGTCCTCGCGACTCTTGCGGTGTTCGTGGTCGCCGTCGTCACCTACCACCCGCCCGCCACAACAGCGCCGGACAAATCCGCCACACCAACCTAGGCACCCGCCCATCGAGCGCAGTCAAATGGTCGCGAGCCTCGTCGAGGGCAGTCGAATGGTCGCTCAACACCCCGAACCCAACCACCATTTGACTACCCTCGACAAAGCACGCAACCACAGCCGGTGGACCGGGCCGGAAGCCACCTGACTGCGGGAGGTAAGCCGGGTACGGCACGCGACGCGCCCAGCGCGGCCCGGAAAAGTCGCGGAACGGCACATCATCCAGGACGGCTCAAACTCCGAGTTGTCGTTGCAGGACAACAGAACCCACCGCAGCCCACCCAGCAATCGACCGTAGTCAAATGGCGGCTCGCCCCTCGACCCCGACCACCATATGACTACCGTCGACGGTAATCCGACGGGGCGGGGGTCAGGAAGGCGGCCAGGGCCGCGGCGTAGGCCGAAACGTCTTCGGCGCCCATCATTTCGCGGGCGGAGTGCATTGCCAGCTGGGGTGCGCCGACGTCGACGGTGGGCATGCCGGTGCGGGCGGCGGTCATCGGGCCGATGGTGGAGCCGCAGGGGAGATCGGCGCGGTGCACGTAACGCTGCAGCGGGACCTCGGCTTGGGCGCAGGCCAGGGCGAAGGCACCCGCACCTGCGGCGTCGGTTGCGTAGCGGAGATTTTGGTTGACCTTGAGCACCGGGCCGCCATTGACCTCGATGCGGTGGGCGGGCTCGTGCCGGTCCGGGTAATTGGGATGGGTCGCGTGCGCCATATCGCCGGAGGCGCAGACGGATCCGGCCAGGGCGGCCAAATACTCGGCGCGGCCACCGCCGCGTGCGAGCACGATGCGCTCCAGCACCGTCGGCAGCAGATCGGACTGTGCGCCGCGATCGGACTGACTGCCGACCTCCTCGTGATCGAACATCGCCAAAACCGGAATGGCCGCACCGGGTTCCGCGACCGCCGCGAGGAAGGCGTTCAATCCGGCATAGCAGGTGCCCTGGTTGTCCAGGCGCGGCGCGCTCACCAGATCGCGATCGCGGCCCACCAAGCGGCTCGGTGCCAGATCGTGGGTCATCAGCTCCCAGCCGAGCACCGCCTGCGGATCGACCTCGGCATATTCGGCGACGAAATCGAGGAACGAGCGCGGCTGCGCACCCAGACCCCAGATCGCATTGACGTGTCGCTGCGGATCGAGCGTGACACCCCGGCGGTCCTCCGAAAGGTGGATGGCCAACTGCGGCACCCGCAGAATCGGTTCATCGATGCGAACCAGCTTGTCGCGCACCGCAGTTCCGTCGCGCAAGCTGAGCCGTCCGGAGATGCCGAGTTCCCGGTCCAGCCATGAATTCAGCCAGGCGCCGCCGTAGGGCTCCAACCCGACCAGCTGCCAGCCCACCGCGGCCAGATCCGGATACTGCTTCACCCGCAGATTCGGACTGTCGGTATGCGCACCGACCACCCGGAACGGCGTCACACCGGCGGAATCGGCTGTCGCCCACGCGACCAGCGAACCGCCGCGCACGACGTAATGGCGGCTCGGACCATCCGATGGCCACGGCGCCGACTCCGCGAGCGGGGTGAAGCCGTGGGCGTCCAGTTCCCGCGCGACCGTCCGGCACACGTGGAACGGCGACGGTGAATCGTCGATGAAGGCGCACAATCCGGCGGCCGTGGCAGCGGTAGTGGAAACGGGCATGCCTGCGATCCTATGCAGAACGTCGCGCAGACCTCGAGATCCGTCTCGATCAGACCCCGCACGTGCACCTGCGCTTCGAGCGGTGGTTTGTCCGGGCTCGATAGAGATCGAGCAGGCAGTCCGTTAGCCCCCGGGCAGATGGTCGACAGCCCGGTTCAACAATCCGTACGGATTGAACTGATCGCGGTCGAAGTGCCCTCACCGACAACCCGCCGTCGTTGCGGTGGCACGCCTCGGCGAACGGTTACGTCGCCGGGAATCACCGCCGCGGCGGCGGAGTACAACTCGGTCCAGTCGTACTACCTCGAATACCGGGGGCACCATAACGCGGTCTATTCGGAACATAACCGAAGGAATGGAAATTACTGGCCCGCACCGGCACAACCGGACATTCATAGGATTAATTCATCCGACGACTGAGGCTGTACCGATTTGAACTACTCCGCGGAAACGAGTTCGAGCAAACGCATCAGCTCGGCATAACGCCGCACACCGATACGCGAACGCAACTCCTGCTCCGCACGCTCCTCCTCGACGCGCACCGCGTCGACCAGATCCGAACCGAGCCTGCTCAGCCCGATCAGGATGCGGCGGCGGTCGTCCTCGGCGGCCAACCGGAAGATCAGGCCGCGTTCGGCGAGTGCGTCGGCGTGCCTGGTCGCCGAGGACGGCGGTAGCTGCGACCTGGCCGCGAGCTCACTCATGGTGACCCCGAACTCGGTGGACAGATTCGACAGCATCGACCATTGATCGGCTGTCAGTTGCCTGGCGCACAGGGCGGCGTCGAGGTGATCCAGCCAACGCCGTTCCGCGGCACGCAGCGCACCATGCAGCGTGGAATATCCGCTTACAATGGTCGTCATTATTTCCTGCCTGCCATGAATTTCGCTCGAACGAGAAGAAGAGTACCGAATGTCAGCGTTCGGCGAGAGCCCAGACGGCACGATCGAGATCCTGAACATAGTCCCGATGCAGGGACCGGGCGGTATCGTCGCGGCGTCGTGCGATGCGGCGATTTCCCTCGCGGTCGACGAAATCAATGCTGGGGCCGGTTTTCTCGGCCGCGAAATTCGTACTACGAATATCGATGGCGGCCGGAATCCGCGTGAGGTCGCCGATGAGGTTTCCGCGCTGCTCGCCACCGGAATGGTGCACGCGATCACCGGCTGGCACACCTCGGCGGTGCGATTGGCCGTCGCGCGGGCCAATGCCAGTCGGGTGCCCTATCTTTTCGCCACCGGACACGAGGGCCTCACCAATGAGCTACCCGGGGTGCTGATGCTCGGGGAACATCCGGCGGGTCAGACCCTGCCCGCCGTGCACTGGCTGGAGCGCGAACACGGTGTGCGCCGCTGGGCGATCATCGGCAACGACTACATCTGGCCGCGCGAATCGGCCAAGGCGGTGCGCCGCAGTCTGGCCGATCCGAGCGCCATCGTGCTGGAGCGATTCGTACCGCTCGGCGCACCGGACTTCGGCGAATTCCTCAGCGATCCCGCATTGGACCAGGCCGATGCCGTCATCATTCTGATGGTCGGGGCGGATGTCTCTCACTTCAACCAGCAGTTCGCCGCCACCGGACGCACCGACACCCTGCTGCGCATCAGCCCGGCCGCCGACGAGAACGTCCTGCTGACCGGTGGTCCCGACGCCAACCACAACTTCTATGTGGCATCGAGCTTCTTCGTGGACCCGCACACCGACGACGGCCGCGACCGATTGGCTCGCTACCGCCGGCTACACGGCACCTTCGCACCCGCACTGACCAGCTTCAGCAATATGAGCTACGAGGCGATCCACACCCTGCGCGCGATCGGCGAGACGGTCGGATCACTGACCGTACCCGACGTGCACGCGGCCCTCGATCAGGGCGTGCAACTCGAAACACCCGGCGGTTCCCGAAGATTCATCGGAAACCAGGCCCAACAGCACGGCTATATCGCCCTGGCCGACGGCGTCGATTTCGACATCATCGCCCGGATCACTTGACGCTGTTTACGAGGCAGCGACCAGAGAGTCCAGTACCGAGAGGAACAGGCCGAGGCCGTCGTCACTCGGGCCGGTCAGCGGCTCGGTGGCGTGTTCGGGATGCGGCATCAGGCCGACGATCCGGCCATCGGCCGAGGAAATGCCCGCGATATCGCGCTGGGAGCCGTTCGGATTGTCGCCCGCGTAACGGAAGACCACCCGGCCCTCGCCCTCGAGTTCATCGAGCACGCTCTCCGACGCCTGGTAGCGACCCTCGGCGTTCTTGACCGGGATGAGGATCTGGGCGCCGGGCTCGAAGCGCGAGGTCCATGCGGTATTCGCGGTTTCGACGCGCAGCCATTCGTCACGGCAGACGAAGTGCAGACCTTCGTTGCGGGTCAGCGCACCGGGCAGCAGACCCGCCTCGCACAGCACCTGGAAACCGTTGCAGATGCCCAGGATCGGCAAACCCTTACCCGCGGCCTTGACGACCTCACCCATCACCGGGGCGAACCGGGCGATGGCACCTGCACGCAGATAGTCACCGTAGGAGAAGCCACCCGGCACGACCACCGCGTCGACCTGCTTGAGATCGGCATCGGCATGCCACAGGCTGACCGCCTCGGCGCCCGCCAGTTTCACCGCCCGAGCGGCGTCGACATCATCGAGCGTGCCGGGAAAAGTAATGACCCCGATCCGTGCGGTCATGACTGCGCCTCGCTAGCGCTCGGCTCCGTCATGCCCGCAACGGCGGCTGTGTTTTCGATTCGCTCGCTGCGCTCGCTCATGCCGAAACCCGCACGACCTTCCAGTCCTCGATAACGGTGTTGGCGAGCAGCGCCTCGGCGATCTGTTCGAGCTCAGCGTCGCTGACACTGTCGTCGACATCGAGTTCGAATCGCTTGCCCTGCCGCACATCCGACACTCCGGCGAATCCCAGGCGCGGGAGCGCGCCGGCGATGGCCTGACCCTGCGGATCCAGGATCTCGGCCTTCGGCATCACCTCGACCACGACTCGTGCCACGCGTTGCTCCTCAGGTGGTGTTGGGGTTACCTGAGCAGCGTAGTTGTCCAGCTTGTCCGAGCTACGGTCGGGGTCGAGTCAAATAGCATGGCCCCATGCGCATAGCCCACTTCGGCCACTCCTGCATCCTCGTCGAATTGCACGGCAAGAAGGTGCTGTTCGATCCGGGCACCTTCTCGCACGGCTTCGAGGGCATTACCGGCCTGGACGCCATCGCCGTCACCCACCAGCATCCCGACCATATCGATCCGAGCCGGATCGAGGCGCTGCTCGACAACAACCCGGACGCGCGCCTGTTCAGTGATCCACAGACCGCACAGCAGCGCGGCGAACCGTGGGAGCCGGTGCACGCGGGCAATGTGATCACCCTCGGCGATCTCCAGATCACCGGAGGCGGCGGCAGGCACGCCGTGATCCACCCCGAGATCCCGGTGATCGACAACACCGTCTTCCAACTCGGCACCCCGGACGATCCGGCCCAACTCGTGCACCCCGGCGACTCACTCTGGGTGCCACCGGTGCCGGTCGGCGTCCTCGCGATTCCAGCATCCGCACCGTGGATGCGAATCAGCGAGGCCGTCGACTACCTGCGCGCAGTCGCCCCCCGCACTGCCTTCCCCATCCACTTCGGCATCATCCAACCCGAAGCCCAGGGCATCTACTTCGGCCGCCTGGCCGAAATGGGCCCCACCGCCACAGAATTCACCGTCATCTCCCCCGAGACCCAGCGCGACCTCTAACTCCTGAACTGTTGATCACCATGTATCCCTGGCGGCAAATGTCGAGAGGGTCCGCCAAGGATGCATGGTGATCAGGTGTCCAACGCCTCTCAGCGGCCCTGTTCGGCGTAGGTGAGGAGGAAGAGGGCCTCGGCGAGGGCCATGTGTTCGATTTCGGAGGGGTCGACGCTTTCGTTGGGGGCGTGGATGAGGCATTTGGGCTCTTCGACGCCCAGCAGCATGATCTCGGCGTGCGGGTAGGTGTCGGCGAAGACGTTGCACAGCGGGATCGAGCCGCCCTGGCCCTGCGTGGTGGTCGTGCGGCCGTATGAGGCCGTGAGTGCGGCTTCCATGGCGGTGCGCGCGGGTCCGCCGCTGGCCGAGCGGAACGGTGCGCCGGTCGACTCGGTTTCCACCGTGAGCTTGGCGCGCCACGGCGTATGCGCACGCAGGTGGGCGGTCAGCAGTTCCAACGCCTGGTCGGGATCGGTCCCCGGTGGAATGCGCAGATTGAGCCGGGCTCGCGCGGCGGGCTGGATGGCCGCCGCTGAGCCGACCACCTTCGGCGCGTCGATGCCGAGCACCGTCAAAGCCGGTCGCGCCCAGAGCATATCGGCGACGGTGCCGTCGCCGATGAGTTCGACGCCGCCGAGTACGCCTGCGTCCGCACGGAATTGGTCCTCCGAGTACTGCACACCGGTCCAGCGCTGATAATTGGGCAGTCCGGCCACCGTGGTGTTGCCGTGTTCGTCGCGTAAGGCGGCGAGCAGGTGGATGAGCGCTGCGAGCGCATCGGGTGCGGGACCGCCGAACATGCCGGAATGCATTGGCCCGGCGAGGGTCTCGATGGTGACGACAACGTTCACACTGCCGCGCAGGGTCTCGGTCAAGGTCGGCACCCCGATTGCGAAATTGCCGCAGTCACCGATCAGAATCGCATCCGCGCGCAGAAAATCCGGATTGGCCTCGACGAATTGTTCGAGTCCGCCGGTGCCCTGCTCCTCGGAACCCTCCGCGACCAGCGTCACCCCGAGCGGCAGTTCCGCGCCGAGGGCCCGCAGCGCGGTCAGGTGCATCACGATATTGCCCTTGCAGTCCGCACTGCCGCGCCCGTACCAGCGGCCGTCCTTCTCGGTCAGCTCCCAGACCGGGGTGCGCCAGGCATCGTCATCGAGCGGCGGCTGCACGTCGTAGTGGCAGTAGAGCAATACCGTCGGCGCACCGTTCGGCGCGGGACGCGAGGCGATGACGGCCTTACTGCCATCGGGAGTTTCGTGCAGACCCACCTTCGTCAGACCCGCCCCGGCGAATGCGTCGGCCACCCACTGCGCGGTCCGGTCGCATTCCTCCAGCGGGAACTGTCGGGGATCGGCGACCGACTTGAACGAAACCAGTTGGGTGAGATCGGTTTTCGCCTGCGGCATCAGCGCGGCCACCCGCTGGCGCAGCGCCGCGGTGCGGGAGTCGTCGATCATCTGCGAAACCTCATTTCAGATCCGATCCGGCACAGAAGCGGCCGACCGCGCGCCGCCCGCCCACTCTGGCATGAACCGCTCGGTGCATACGGAGAACTCAGCCGACCGATCGGTCTGTGTCGTCCGGTTCGGAACATCGAAAATCCGGTCGCCGCTGTGACATGCTGAAACGTCGACGCTGGTTGCCACTGTTTTCGCAAACATCACGCGATCCATATTCGGAGGCGGTTCGATGACAGAAGGACTGGAGCCCGACGACCTATTCGCCCTGCCGGGCCTGCGCCGGTCGGCGCCGAAGGCCGGATTTCCGATCAACGAGTTGTTCCCGCAGGTGGCCTACGAGATCGTGCACGACGAGCTGATGCTCGACGGCGTCTCCCGGATGAATCTGGCGACGTTCTGCACCACCTGGGTGGACGATCAGTCGCGCAGGCTGATGAACGAATCTCTGGACAAGAACATCGTCGACAAGGACGAATACCCGCAGACCGCCGAATTGGAGCGCCGGTGCGTGCGGATGGTCGCCGATCTGTGGCATGCGCCGGATCCGGCAGGCACGCACGGCACCTCCACCACCGGCTCGAGTGAGGCCGCGATGCTCGGCGGTCTGGCCGCCAAATTCCGCTGGCGCAAGCGTGGCGGCACCGGTACCCCGAATTTCGTCTGCGGCCCGGTGCAGGTGTGCTGGGAAAAGTTCGCGCGCTATTTCGATGTGGAGATACGGCAGATTCCGCTGCGCGGGGACCGGCTGACCATGCATCCCGACGACGTAGCCGCCTACTGCGATGCGCGCACCATCATGGTGGTGCCGACCTTCGGGCAGACCTACACCGGCCTGTTCGAGGATGTCGCCGAGATAAGCAAGGCGCTGGACCGGCTGCAGGAGGTCAGCGGCCTGGATATTCCCATCCATGTCGACGCCGCCAGCGGCGGCTTCCTCGCGCCGTTCACCGCACCGGATCTGATCTGGGATTTCCGGCTGCCGCGGGTCAAATCGATCAACGCCTCCGGCCACAAGACCGGGCTCGCGCCGCTCGGCTCGGGTTGGGCGATCTGGCGTGAGGCCGCCGATCTGCCCGACGAGCTGATCTTCAATGTGGATTACCTCGGCGGCAGCATGGCCACCTTCAATCTCAACTTCTCCCGCCCCGGCGGGCAGGTGATCACCTCGTACTACGAATTCATCCGGCTCGGCCGCACCGGATACGCCCGACTCCAGTCCCAGCTCTACCACGTCGCCCAGCATCTGGCCGATGGCCTGCTGAAACTCGGGCCGTTCGAGATGATCCACGGCGGCGATCCACATCGGGGCATCGCGGCGGTGTCATGGCGGCTGACCGAGAATGTCGGCTTCAATCTCTACGAACTGTCGGATCGGCTGCGGACCAGGGGGTGGCTGATCGCCGCGTATCCGCTGCCCGCCGACCGCGAGAACGAGACGATCATGCGCGCACTGGTCCGGCACGGGTTCAGCATCGATATGGCCGACCTGCTGCTCGCCGATATCGCGCGCAGTATGGCGCAACTGGAAAAGCATCCACAAGCCAAACCGCTCACCCGAGAGGAAGCGGGCGGATTCACGCATAACGCGACCGCGGCCGTCCCGAGCGAGAAGGCCAAACCTGTTCGACCGAGCCGCGAATAGCGCTGGCGGAGTGTCGATTACGCCGCGCGCCGCCGCCCGGTCACGCCATTACGGGCGGCGGCGCCTCGTGCGGGCGGTGCCGACCACACCCCTGCACGGCTTCCGGCGGACCCGATCAGGCCGCCTTGACGGCGGCGAACGGCTCCCAGCGGTACACGTCGCCGGCCGCGCCGTGGAACAAAGCGAGATCGACCGCGTCGAGCATCGCCTGCCGCGGTCCGGAACGGCCGAGCTGCGCGGCGGAAACGGCCAGCCGCAGCACACCGCCGCGACGCGCGGTCCTGGCCGCACCGAGCACCAGCGCGCGACACCACCACGGCTCGGCGCGGAAACCCTCGCCCATGCCGTAAACCCGCGCCTTCTGGGCGATATTGCGCTCGAGATCGAGAATCGAGGTCAGCCCGAGCGCAAGCCGGAAACCGGCCTCGGGCAGCGCCTCGATGGCGCCCGCCGAGGCATCCCAGCGCGGGGCCGCGAACAACCTGGTGCGCAGTTCCACCTGCTCGAGCACCCGATCCGCCGCGGTCAGCCGCAGGCGCGCCTCGTGCCGGGGCAGCGTGGCGAATTCGGCACGGCGGCGCTTGGTCGCCGCCTGGTCGTAGCCGTGCAGCACGATCGCATCACCGCGGGCCCGCCGACCGCGCAACCACGACTGCGTCGCCGGATCTTCCACCAGCCGGTAGCCACCCTTCAACCGGGGCGCGACCAGCAGCGAAAGCCGCACATCGCGGCGATCCATTTCGGCCGCGAATTCGATAGCCGCATCCCGCGTAGTGTCCCGGATCCCGGAAATCGACACGATCAGCTCAGCGTTCATGACCTTACGGTCCCAGCCGCAGATGTACTCGGCGTGCAGGGCGGATGACCCGCCGACGAACACTGTGTTCCACCCGCGGCGCATCTCCCCTAGGATCTCCGGCTGTGAAGACAGCCCTGCTCAGCGCTCTGTCAGTTCCACTCCTTCTCATCGCACCGGCTACGGCCCTAGCCGATCCGGGCGACCCCCAGATCTTCAGTCAAGACGAAACATGCACCGCCACACAAGGATTCGTCAACCAGGTGCGCAACAAGACCCCGGACGCAACGCCGGATCAGATTGCCGACGCCTACATCGCGATCATGGATGCGAACGGCGCATACCAGGGGATCGAGCAATTCCGCGACAGCGATCGTGCGACGTTCCTGGACAACATGCGCACCTGCGGCCTCTGATTTACCACCGCTCCCAGTGCAGTACCTGCGCCCTCGGCACCCGGACGGCGGGTTTGAAGTCGGTGCCGAGGGTGTAGGCCAGCGGAATGAATGCCGCCAGCATCACCTTGTCGTACGGAATCCCGAGTGCCGCAGCGAGTTCGCGCTCCAGCGGACCCTGCGCACTGGTCCAGGTGGTGCCCAGGCCGCGGGCGCGAGCGGCGAGCATGAAGCTCCACACCGCGGGCAGAATGGAACCCCAAGCGCCCGACTGGATCTCGACCGAGGCGCGATCGGTTCGGCCCTCGATGGCCGGGATCACCATCGCCGGAACACGATGGATGTTCTCGGCGAGATAGCGCAGCCCGTCGAAGACCCGCTCGGTCGAACGCGGTGAATAGTTCATGCGCCACACGTCATCGGCGGTCAGCGGCTGTCCGGTCCCGACGGTGAGCGCGCGACGGAAGATATCGCCGACCACTCGACGCTTGGCCCGATCGGTGACGACGATGAAATGCCAGCGCTGCCGATTGCGTCCGGTCGGCGCCTGGGTTGCGAGATCGATGCACTCCTCGATCAGCTCACGCGGCACCGGACGGTCGAAATCCAGGCGTTTACGCACGGCACGGGTCGTGGACAGCAACTCGTCCGGGGTCAGATCCAGCGTTGTCATCGGGTACTCCTCGGGCCGATTCGTGCAGACGATCAGACCGTACGACCACAAATCATCTGCTGTCAAACAATTGGACAGCAGACGATTAATGGTAGGCTGACGCCACCGACAGTGAGGCACCATGACCAAACCGACTTACTTTCCACAGCTTGCCGCCGAGCGGCCGGATATCGCGCTCTGCCGCGCATCGACCGCAGTGGCCAGAGCAGGCGAAATCCACGCCACGACACAGGGTTTGGGTGTTGGCCAGCAATTGGTATTGAAGATGCTCGATGCCATCGGCGCGTGCTCGCAGCAGACGCTGAGCGAGGAACTGCGGATCGACCGCAGCGTCATGGTCAGCGTCTGCGATGACCTGGAGACGTCGGATTACATACGGCGCGAACGCAATCCGCGCGACCGGCGCTCCTACGCCGTGACCATCACCGATGCGGGCCGCGAACGGTTGCACGAGGCGGAGGCCGCGATTCCGGCCTATCTCGATGAGACATTCGCAGCGCTGACCGCCACCGAGCGCCGTCAGCTCACGGCGCTGCTCGGCAAACTACTGGCTGGGTGAGCGGCCGGAGTAGACCGGCCGCTCGTCCGGCCTACGCGTCGGCGAGGCCGAGGGTGTCGAGCACCCAGGCGTATTCGAAGGCGACTTCCTTCCACTTCTCGTAGCGGCCGCTGACGCCGCCGTGGCCCGCGCTCATTTCGGTCTTGAGCAGCAGCGGTGTGTCGCCGGTCTTGGTGGCGCGCAGTTTGGCGACCCACTTGGCGGGTTCGACATAGAGCACGCGGGTGTCGTTGATGCTGGTGATGGCCAGAATGGCCGGGTAGTCCTTGGCTTCGATGTTCTCGTAGGGCGCGTAGGACTTCATGTAGTCGTAGACGTCCTTGTCCGCCAATGGATTTCCCCACTCGTCCCATTCGATGACGGTGAGCGGCAGCGACGGGTCGAGGATCGAGGTGAGCGGGTCGACGAACGGCACGTTGGCCAGGATGCCCTTGAACAGCTCGGGTGCCAGGTTCGCTACCGCACCCACCAGCAGGCCGCCCGCACTGCCGCCGTCGGCGATCACCCGGTCCGCGGAAGTCACGCCGGTATCGATGAGATGCCTTGCGCAGGAGACGAAATCGGTGAAGGTGTTCTTCTTGGTGAGCGTCTTGCCGTTCTCGTACCAGAGCCGCCCCATTTCACCGCCGCCGCGCACATGCGCCACCGCGAACACCATGCCGCGGTCGAGCAGCGAAAGCCGCGATACCGAGAAGGATGGATCCATACTGGCCTCGTAAGAGCCGTATCCGTACAGCAGCAGCGGTTTCGGCCCCGCAGGCAGGCCCTTCTTCCGCACCAGCGAGATCGGAATCCGGGTGCCGTCCGCGGCGATCGCCCAATCCCGGTGCTGCTCATAGTCGTTCGCGTCGTAGCCGCCGAGTACCGGCTGCTCCTTGCGCAGCAGCAGCTCGCCGGTGGCGGGCACATAGTCGAAGACCTGCATCGGCGTGATGAACGAGGTCAGGCCGATTCGCAGCGTCGGCTGCTCCCACTCGGGATTGGCGCCGGAACCGACGGCGAAGAGTTCCAGATCGAATTCGAGTTCGCGCCGCTCGCCGTAGCCGGATTCGGTCAGCGGCCAAATGGCGACGCGGGTCAGGGCTTCGCGCCGGTAGCTCAGCACCAGATGGTTGGCGAACGGATCGACATCCTCGAGCCGCACATCGTCGCGATGGCCGATCAGCAGCGTCATATTCGACGGATCCGATACCGGCGCCTCGGCGAGTACGAAGTTCTCGGCCTTCACCCCGTCCACTACATCGTTGTGCAGGATCAGGAAACGGTCCTCGCCGCCGACCACCGCATGCTCCGCGGAGTACTCGACGCCATCGCGGCGCGGAATGATGACCCGGAAATCTCCTTCCGGATTATCGGATTCGAGCACCCAGCCCTCGGTGGTGATCTTGGAGCCGACCCAGATCATCAGGTACTTCTCCGAGCGCGTCGCGCCGATGCTCACCCAGTAGCGCTCATCGGGCTCGTGGAAGACCTTGACGTCGTCGTCCTTGCCGGTACCGAGCCGGTGCCGCCACACGGTGTCGGGCCGCCAGGATTCGTCGACCGTCTGATAGAAGACGTGCGTGCCGTCCAGCGACCAGGTCGCACCGGGTGCGGTGCCCGCGATCTCGTCGGCGAGCACCTCGCCGGTGCGCAGATCCTTGAAGCGCAGCAGATAGCGCTCGTCACCGCTGGTGTCGACCGAGTACGCGAGCAGGTTGCCGTCATGGCTGACCGAGAACGCGCCGAGCGCGAAGAAGTCGTGGCCCTCGGCGACCTGGTTGCTGTCGAGCAGCACCTGCTCCCCGGGAATCTCGGTATCGACCTCGAGTTGCGGCGGGGTCCAGGCATCGATCCCCTCGGCTGTACCTATTGCGGCGGTCGCGGGGCGCTCCGTGGTTACGCGAGCTGCCTCCTCCGCGCCCGTCGCTCCCGCCGGGGCAACGATGGGACAGCGGCAGTGCACGCCGTACTGCTTGCCCTCGAAGCTGCGCGAGTAGTACCAGTACTCGCCCATCCGTGTCGGCACCGACAGATCGGTCTCCTGGGTGCGCGATTTGATCTCGTCGAAGATCCTGTTCCGCAGTCCGCCGAGGTGGGCGGTCTGCGCCTCGGTGTAGGCGTTCTCGGCCTCGAGGTAGGCGATGACCTCGGAGTTTTCCTTATCGCGCAGCCATTCGTACTCATCGATGAAGACGTCGCCGTGGTGCACCCGCTCGGTGCGCACCGTCTTGGCGACCGGGGCCGTCACATCACCCGGACCGGCGAGCGTTCCGATTCCACTGTCGAGAGCCATGGGCTCCACCCTACTGTTCGGGCTGCGCACCGCCCGCCGCTCGGAGGATCTCGTCGAGTACCGCGCCCGCCCGGTGCAGATCGGTCACGGCTTGGTCGATGCGGCGGCGCTCCTCGGCCAGCTTGTCCACCAGGAACGGTGTCGCCAGCTCGTTCGGTGTGCCGTCTTCGTCGTGGATACACGGCAGCAGCTGGCTGACGGTGTCGCTGCCGATGCCCGCGGCGAACATTTCGCGTATGCGCAGCACCCGCGCGACCGCCGACTCCGGATATTCGCGCTGACCACCAGAGGTGCGCTCGGATCCGAGCATGCCCTTGGCCTCGTAGTACCGCAGCGACCGGACACTCACCCCGGTCCGCTCGGCCAGCTCACCGATGCGCATATTTGCTCCTTGACCTGACATTGATGTCAGGTTTTATGGTACGGCCATGCAGCTATTGAGCGAATACCGCAACCATGGTCTGGCCCTGCCCAATCGCATCGTCATGTCACCGATGACCCGGTTGCGCTCGCATCCGGACGGCTCGCCCACCGCCGATGTCGTCGAGTACTACGCGCAGCGGGCCACGGCCGGACTGATCGTGACCGAGGGCATCTGGCCGCATTCGACCGGCCAGAGCGAGGCCTGGGTGCCGGGCCTGCAGACGGGTGGCCATGTCGATGCCTGGCGGAAGGTCACCGATGCGGTGCACGCGGAGGGCGGGCGGATCGTCGCACAACTGATGCACGGCGGTCGCAAGGGACATCCGTTGGCGCGAGTCGACGGCTCATGGCCCACCGGACCGTCGTCCGTGGTGGATGACGATCAGCCGCACCTGCTCGACGGCACCAAGGGCGATCCGATCACGCCGGGTGCGTACAGCCGTGCCGAAATCGCAGCCGTAGTCGAGCATTTCGCGGCAGCTGCGGCCAATGCGATCGCGGCGGGCTTCGACGGTGTCGAGATCCACGGCGCCAATAGCTATCTGCCGCACCAGTTCCTGGCCGATAACACCAACCTGCGCACCGATGAATTCGGCGGCTCGATCGAGAACCGCATGCGCGCACCGCTGGCCATCGTCGACGCGGTAGTCGGGTCCGTCGGATCGCACCGGACCGCTATTCGCCTGTCACCGGGCAACCCGCAGTTCAATATGTACGAGGCCGATCCGGCACCGCTGTACCGCACGCTGGTGGCCGAGTTGGATCGCCGCGACCTGGCCTATCTGCATCTGACCGACAATGACGACTATCCGGCCCTGGCCGATCTGCGGCCGCGCTGGCACGGCACGCTCATCGCGAATATCGGTGAGAACCGCAAGCCGACCAGCGCGATCGAGGCCGAGGCGGTGCTCCGGCAAGGGCTCGCCGACCTGGTGTCGTTCGGACGCGCGTTCATTTCCAATCCCGATCTGGTGGAACGGATTACGCACGATCTGCCGCTGGCTTCGATCCGCGAGGAGCTGCTGTACGGGCGCGATGCGGCGGGGTACAGCGACTATCCGAGCTGGGATTTGCGCGAAACGCGGTGCGCCTGATGGTGCGGCGGCATGGCCGCGCAGCCCATTAGGCTCGCGGCCATGCGTGCTGTTCACCTGCTGGCCGTCATGGGAATGCTGTTCGCCACAGCTGGAATCGGCGCGCTTGCACCGGCTTCCGCATGCGCGTGCGGCGGGGTCGCAAATCCGCCGGGTCACCTGGCGTCGGTGCGCGAGGAGACGGCGCTGGTCAGCTGGGACGGTCAGCGGGAGACGGTGCTCATGCGGCTCGCGCTGAAATCCGGCACCGATCGGGCGGCGCTGATCGTGCCGACGCCGAAACCGGCGACCGTCGCGGGCGGTTCCGCCGCGACCTTTACCGAACTGGCGAACTTGACCGCACCCAAGGTTGTCACCCAGCGCCGATGGTTCGGCTCGGGTTCCAGCGACTCCGCGGGCGATGGCGCCATGAGCGCTGCCGGTGGCGGCCCGACCGTCCTCGACCGCGTGCAACTCGGCCCGCTGGAGGCGACCACCCTGTCCGGCGGCAACCTGGATGGCATTCGAAAGTGGCTGAGCGACAACGGCTACGAGATGCGCCCCGAGGTCGTCAGTACCCTCGAACCGTATCTGCGCGAGGGCTGGTCCTTCGTCGCCATGCGCCTCACCAGCGCCCAACCGCTCGACGGCGCAATAGATCCGGTGCGGCTGACCTTCGATTCGGATCGGTTCGTGTATCCGATGCGCATGTCAAGTGCCGCCGAACAGGCCCAGTACGTGCACCTTTACGCGCTGAGCGAGCATCGCGTGCGACGCTCCGATCCCGATGCCAGCGCCCAGAGTGTGCACGTCGATTTCGCAGGCCGGGTTGCGTCATCGGATCCAGAACTCGCGCCGGTGACGACGAACGGCCGCAACTACCTGACCGAACTGCGGATTTCGATCGATAGGCCCGCGGATATCCGCTCCGACTTCGCCTTCGAGGCCGATGCCGGCGACGCGGAGGTCTACCGGACGATTCACCGAACCGAGAACGTCGAACTATTCGGCGCGCCCGCGGGCATCGTCATCCTTGGCACGGTCTTCCTGGCCGCGATCGTCGTTGTATTCGCCATCGTCCGCGTGCTGCGGGCCTGACCTCAGGCTCCGATCGCCGGACCGATGGTCGGCCAGGAGGCGTGCAGGGTGTCCTGCCAGTAGGACCAGGAGTGGGTTCCGGTCGGGCTGTAATCGACCTCGGCGGGAATACCGAGGGAACGCAGCCGCTGTTCGAACGAGATGACGCAGGTGTTCACACCGACCTCGACCGGGCCACCGAGGACGATGTTCTCGCCCAGTTGGGGTTTGACCTCGGCCTCGTGCGGACCGGGTATACCGGTGCCGGTGGAGAGGTAGATCGTCTTGCCGCGCAAGCGATCCGCGAGCGCCGCCGCATCGTGTTCGGCCCAGGCCGGGCTGCCGGGACCGCCCCACATATTCACCGGGTCGCCGCCGCGGTTGGCGATGGAGAACATCACCGCGCCCATGGCGAGAGTTGTGTCGGGACAGGCGCTGTAGCCCGCGATCGCCCGGTACAACTCGGGATGTCGGGCGGCGAGGATGAAGGCCGCATTGCCGCCCATGGACAGACCGCCGATGGCATTGACGCCATTGCCGTATCGGGCGTCGATGATCGGCGGCAACTCCTCGGTCAGGAAGGTTTCCCACTGGTAGCGGCCGAATTTGGGATCGTCGCGCTGCCAGTCGGTGTAGTAGCTGGCCTGGCCGCCGACCGGCAGCACCACATTGACGTTCTTGCCCCGGAAGAAGGATTCCGCGTCGGTGGCATTGGTCCAGGTGCTCTGGTTGATGCCCGGATCGAGGCCGTCCAACAGGTAGAAGGACGGATGCGAGCCGCCGCCCGCCGGGTGCAGAACATCGACTTGGATGATCCGTCCCATCGATGGCGATTCGATGAACAGAGCCGAGCGCGTCGTGCTCAGTTCATCGATCCGGTCGATCTGTCCGGCCGATGCCGTGGCCGGCTCGACAAGCATGGGCCCCATCAGCGCGGTCGCAAAGGCCAGCACCGCAACAGCAATTTTTGTTCGCCGCACGAACCTACCTCCGTCACCGCATGACAATGGCCTTCAACGTAACTCACGTCGAGACGTTGGAGAAGAGATTCTTTATCCGGCGTTTCCGCGGCAAACTTTCCGGTAGGTAATAACTTTCACGGCAGACGGAGCCCGGCTCAGCGATCGAGCGCGCCGCGGATCGAACTCGCCAGATAGTCCAGGTCAGCGCGGTGCGGACTGGTCGGCCGCCCACGTAATCCGAACCCGTCACCCGGCGTCCGCGGAATGACATGCAGGTGCACATGGAATACTTCCTGACCCGCGGTCACCCCGTCGGCCAAGAACAAGTTGACTCCATCACACCCCACCTCGCTGTCCCGCAGCGCCCCCGCCAATTTCTGCGCCACCTGGAACAACTTCCCCCCGACCGCCGGATCCAATTCCGCCAGACTCCGTGCCGCCACCTTCGGCACCACGAGTAAATGCCCCGGCGTCATGGGCCGAATATCCATGAACGCCACCACATCATCGTCCTCATACACCCGGCTGGCCTCGGCCCGCCCAGCCACAATGTCGGCAAAAATCGTGTACGGATTCACGCCGATCACTATGGCCGGTCGGCTAGAGGATCGGCGACGCGGTGTAGCGAGCGGCGTCGGGGTACTGGTCCACCAGCTTTTGGACGGCGGCGACCACATCGGAAACCTGGGCTTCGGCCGCACCGATGAAGGCGGACTTGTCGGCCAAGGCGACATCCAATTCGGCGCGGTCCAAGGGGAAGCGGGAGTCGGCGGCCAGGCGGTCCAGCAGGTCGGGTTCGCGACCCTGTTCGCGCATGGCGAGTGCGACCGCCACAGCGTGTTCCTTGATTACCTCATGGGCGGTTTCGCGGCCCACACCGGCGCGCACGGCCGCGATGAGCATGCGGGTGGTGGCGAGGAAGGGCAGGTAGCGGTCTAGTTCGCGGGAGATGACGGCCGGATAGGCACCGAATTCGGTGAGTACGGTGAGGAAGGTTTCGATCATGCCGTCGATGGCGAAGAACGCGTCCGGCAGCGCGACGCGGCGCACCACCGAGCAGAAGACATCGCCCTCATTCCATTGCGCGCCAGCGAGTTCGGCGGCCATCGAGGCATAACCGCGCAGCACCACCTGCAGCCCGTTCACGCGCTCGCACGAGCGGGTGTTCATCTTGTGCGGCATCGCGGAGCTGCCGACCTGGCCGGGCTGGAAGCCCTCGGTGACCAACTCGTGGCCCGCCATCAACCGGATGGTGTGCGCGAACGACGACGGACCCGCACCGACCTGAACAAGCGCCGACAGCACATCGTGATCGAGCGAGCGCGGATACACCTGGCCGACACTGGTCAGCACATTCGCGAAACCGAGGTGCCGCGCGACCTGCTGCTCCAACGTCGCGAGCTTGGCCGAATCGCCGCCGAGCAGATCGAGCATGTCCTGCGCGGTGCCCATCGGGCCCTTGATACCGCGCAGCGGGTAGCGATCGATGAGCTCACGCAGGCGGGTCAGCGCGATCAGCAGCTCGTCGGCGGCGGAGGCGAACCGTTTGCCGAGCGTAGTGGCCTGGGCGGCGACATTGTGCGAACGGCCCGCCATCACCCGTGTGTGGTACTCGGCGGCCCGCTCCGCCAACCGCGCCGCCACCGCGACACCGTGCGCATGCACATGCTCGAGCGAGAGCCGGATCTGCAGCTGCTCCACATTCTCGGTCAGATCGCGGCTGGTCATGCCCTTGTGCACATGCTCATGCCCGGCCAGTGCATTGAATTCCTCGATGCGCGCCTTTACGTCGTGGCGGGTGACCCGCTCACGCTCGGCGATGGAGGCGAGATCCACCTGATCGATGACCCGCTCGTAGTCGTCGATGACGCCCGCGGGCAGATCGATGCCGAGTTCGGACTGCGCCCGCAACACCTCCAGCCACAGCCGCCGCTCGAGCACGATCTTGTTCTCGGGCGACCAGAGATGCACCAACTCGGGGCTGGCGTATCGGGTGGCAAGGACGTTCGGGACGAGGCTCACGACTGCGCCTCGCTAGCGCTCGGCTCCGTCGTACGCCTGGGCGCTGTGCCTTTGGTTCGCTCGCTGCGCTCTCTCACGTCTTGTCAGTCTAGTGTCCGGAACCTGTCGACCTGCTGCGGCGTCGCGGGCGCGACGATATCGATGACCTCGAGCAACGCACCGCGCGCCATTCGCCTTGGCTCCGGGTCCATTTCGCTCAGCGCCGCCACCACAGCCCCGTCGACCACCGCGACCATCCTGCGCAACTGCTCCGCCCGAACCGCCCGATCGGAGCGGCGCAGCACATCGGCGAGCAGCTCGTCCAGCTGCGCCCTTAGTCGGAGCTGCACTTCCCGCAGTTCCGGATGCCGCGCCGAGGCCACCGAACGCTCATAGCGTGCGATGAGCTGCCCGCGTGCGCCCTCGTCGTTTCCGTCCGACCCCACCAGCAGGTCCAACACCAGGTCGACGGTCGCCTCCGCGCCGCGTCTGCGGTGGCTCACCTCGCCGACCCGGCGCCGCATCGCGTCCAGCTCCACATTGCCGCTGAATTCGACCGCTCGCGCGATCAGATCATCGAGCGACTCGAAGTAGTACGTCGTCGACGCCAGCGGAAGGTCGGCGCGCGTTGCGACCGAGCGATGCCGCACCGCATCGAATCCGCCTTCGAGTAACAACTCGGCGGCGGCCGCTACCAAAGCCTGGCGACGCCGTTCGCCTTTCGGGGTCGTCGCGGTTATCACCGTGCCATCGTGCCAGTCATCATCAGCTCATCCGTGCGAAATCAGAGGAAACCCAAAGAGTGAAAGCCCAGCCATCGTTGTTTTACCGCATCTGCTCGTTCATGGTGCCGAACTGTGCAAACTTGTTGTCGGACAGCATGATCAACCACGCAGATAATGACCCAGCCGAACGAGTGCCGCCTCGATGTCCGCGGTAGCTCCGGCGAAGGAGAACCGTACCGTCCGGTGCCCCGCCGCGGTATCGAAGTCGATTCCGGGGGCCAAGGCGACTCCGGTGTGGTCGAGCACCTCGGCACACCACTTCCTGGAATCGTCGGTGAGATGGCCGATATCGGCGTAAGCGTAGAAGGCGCCGTCGGCCGGGGCCAGCTCGGTGATGCCCAGCTTGGGCAGCCCCTCCAGCAGCAGTTGCCGATTCACCGCGTAGCGCCGGACGTGACCATCGAGTTCCTCCTTGGCCTCGGCGCCGAACGCGTGCAGCGCCGCGAACTGCGAGACCGCGGGTGGACACACGGTCATATTGGATGCGAGCCGCTGCAGTGCGGGCCGCAATCCGCTCGGCGCGAGCATCCAGCCGAGCCGCCAGCCGGTCATCGAGAAGTACTTCGAGACCGAACCGATGACCACGGATTCGCGCGAAGTCTCCCAGGCCGATGACGTCCGGCCGCCGCTGAGGCCCTGGTAGGTGATGCCGTGGTAGATCTCGTCGGAGATCAGCAGGGTGCCGTGCGCATCGCACCAGCGGGCCAGTGCGGCGAGCTCATCCGGATCGATCATGGTGCCGGTCGGGTTGGCCGGACTGGCCACGATCAGGCCCGCGGGCGGCTCCGGGAGCGCCTCAAGCATCGCGACCGTCGGCTGGAATCGGGTCTCCGCACCGCAATCGAGTTCGATGACGCGACAGCCCAGCGCGGTGAGGGAGTTTCGATAGGCCGGATATCCGGGCCTGGCGACCACGACGGTGTCCCCGGCGTCGAATGCGGCCAGGAAGATCAGGGTGAACGCGCCGGAGGAGCCGGTCGTCACCACGACGTCATCGGGTTCGACGGCGTATCCGTAGGTATCGCGGTGGTGTTCGGCGATCGCCTCGCGCAGCGGCAGAATGCCGAATGTCTCTGTGTAACCGAGTAATTCGGAATCGATCGCCGTCTTCGTCGCACGCAGCACCGGGGCGGGTGCGGGCGTCGAAGGCTGCCCGGCCGCCAGCACCAGCACATCGCCGTGCGTCCTGGCCCGTTCCGCGGCAGCTTTCCAGACATCCATCACGTAGAAAGGTGGAATGGTCGACCGTCGAGATTCTCTGGACACCCGACGTACGGTAGACGGTCCCGCACGTCGGGTGTGCGCCGATGCTCGGCTTTTGCCAGACCGAAATCCGACCGACCCGTGGTTCGTCATGTGCGCGGCAGGCGGCGCGGGTTATGGTCGGCGTTAATGCTTGACAAGGCTCGCCGTGCGCGGCTGGACCGAGTACACGGGGTGGGTGGCATCGGTGTCATACCCCCCGATTGGCGTGCCAAGTTGCGGGAACGGCACGAATCCGAGTTGCGGGGGCGGGCGCGCGAGGTGCTCGGCGAGTGCAAGGACGGCCTGGTCTGGCTGCGTCGGCAACCACTGCCCGACCTGCACGCACTGTGGGAGGACCGACCCAAACCCGACTATCACGCGCTATTGCGCAAGCACCGGATC
The DNA here is from genome assembly GCF_055584605.1 of Nocardia sp. NPDC102475. NCBI lineage: Bacteria > Bacillati > Actinomycetota > Actinomycetes > Mycobacteriales > Nocardiaceae > Nocardia > Nocardia sp. NPDC102475. Next base: position 359,592 of record NZ_JBVJLS010000008.1, read on the forward strand.
CTGATCGCGGGAGTCTGCGTCACGGCCGTATTCGCGGCCGCCGATTCCTCATCCACCTGGGGCGTCACCGATCGCACGCCCGGCCCGGACGAAGCGCAACGCGTCGCCTTCGCCTATCCACAGCAGATGCAGTCGACACCGCCGTCGGTGAAGCGCTATCTGAATGCCATCGCCGACGGTGAGCGCATCCGTGAGCAGGAAGTGGTCGCGGCGGCGGCCCGCACAACACTGGAACGCGCCAAGGCCGAGGCGGCGGCGGCCGTGTCCGGTGAGTATCAGCCGTGGATGGCGGGCAGCGCGCCGGTCACGACGGGTTCGGTGCTGCCCGGCATCACCGGCATGGTTTTGCCGACGCGCGGCACCTTCACCTCCGGATTCGGTTCGCGCTGGGGCACTTTCCACAACGGCATCGATATCGCGGGGCCGATCGGCACCCCGATCTATGCCGTCGCCAGCGGCACCGTCATCGATGCGGGACCCGCGCAGGGGTTCGGACTATGGGTCCGGATCCGGCACGATGACGGCAGCATCACCGTCTACGGCCATATGTACGACTTCTTCGTCTCGGTCGGCGAGCGTGTTCCGGCGGGTATGCAGATTGCTCGCATGGGAAACCGCGGTGACTCCACGGGACCGCATCTGCACTTCGAGGTCATCATCAACGGGCAGCACGTCGATCCGCAGCAATGGTTGGCGGTGCACGGGCTCAGCTTCGGCTGAATCTTTGGCCGCGCCTGCGGCGCGGCGTGTTCGCGGCCCCTTGGTGTCTCGCGTCCGACCCTTTCGAGCGACCTGCAAGCAGTCGCTAGCGGCGCCGTCGAGACATACGACTGCGTCGTATGCGCTTCGACGACTCGGCTGTGTTCGATGGCCGCGCCTTCGGCGCGGACGCGAGACGGGCCGCGAACTCCTCGCTCGTAAGACTCGCTCCGTGGGGTCAGTAGTGCGAGTCGTATCCGTCAAACAGAAATGCGGTCCTCGACCGCCGCGAGACCGATGTCGGTGCGAAAGTGGCTGCCCGGCAACTTGATCGAGGCAATTCGGTCATAGGCGTGCGCGCGCGCCTCGGCCAGATCCGCGCCGATGCCGACGACACTCAGCACACGACCGCCCGCGGAGACCAGGGCTCCGTCCTCGCGCAATGCGGTTCCCGCGTGCAGCACGGCGGACGAGTCGTCGGTATTGCCCTCGCCCGCTCCGGTGATCACATCACCGACGCGGGGACGACCCGGATAGTTCTCGGCGGCGATCACGACAGTGACGGCCGAACCGTCGCGCCAACGCGGCGCGGCGACCTCGGCGAGCGTGCCGGTCGCGGTGGCGTTCAGCAATTCGCCGAGCGGGCTCTCCAGCAGCGCGAGCACCGCCTGGGTCTCCGGATCACCGAAGCGACAATTGAATTCGACGACGGCGGGTCCGTCCGCACCGATCGCCAGACCCGCGTAGAGCAGTCCGGAGAAGCCGCAGCCACGCCGCACCAACTCCGCCGCAACGGGCTTCACGACATCCTCGACGATCGCGGTGACCGCCTCCTCCGGCAACCACGGCAGCGGCGTGTACGCACCCATACCACCGGTATTCGGCCCGGTGTCGCCGTCGCCGACGCGCTTGTGATCCTGCGCGGGCAGCAGCGGCACCACGGTCTCGCCGTCGACCAGGCAGAACAGCGAAACCTCTGGTCCGTCCAGGAAAGATTCCAGCAGCACCGGATGGCCCTGCTCGAGCAGTTCGGCACCATGATCGCGGGCCGCGAGCCGGTCGGCGGTCACCACCACGCCCTTGCCCGCGGCCAGACCGTCGTCCTTGACCACCCAGGTCGGGCCGAACCGATCCAGCGCGGCATCGAGTTCAGCGGGGTTGTCCACAATCTCGCTGTGCGCGGTGCGGACCCCGGCGGCGGTCATGACGTCCTTCGCGAACGCCTTCGAACCCTCGATGCGCGCGGCCGCAGCGGACGGACCGAAGCACGCGATACCCGCGGCCCGGATCGCATCGGCGACGCCGAGTACCAGCGGCACCTCGGGGCCGATCACCACCAGGTCCGCGTCCAGGTCGGTAGCCAGGGCGACAACTGCCTCCGCGGAGGACTGATCGACCGCTCTGACCTGCGCGTACTGGGCGATCCCGGCATTGCCCGGCGCCGCGAACAGCGCGGTCACCGCGGGGTCCCGGCGCAGGGCCAGGACGAGGGCATGTTCACGGGCTCCGGAACCGATGACGAGTACGCGCACGGGCAACAGCTTAGGTTGTTGCCAATGGTGGCTGACCAGCAGTCCGACGACCCGCCACTAGTGGTTCATCACCTGTACATCGACCCGCGCCGAATTTCCGTTCACAGCTCCCCCCGCGGCGCCGACCGGTGTGGATGATTGATGGGAGGGGGCGCGACAGCCGACCTCCACCGCGCAAAGGACGTGCTGACTATGGGTCTGATCGACGGGCTGATGGGCAATGCCGGGCGGATCGATCCCGGTAAGGCGCAAGAGGAATACGCGAGACTGATGGGCGGCGGTGAGCAGGTCTACGCCGCGTATCTTCTTGTCCGCGACGCGATTCTGTTCACCAACAAGCGTCTCATCCTGGTCGACAAGCAGGGGGTCACCGGCCGCAAGGTGAGCTATCACAGCATCCCCTACCGCGCCATCACCCACTTCTCGGTGGAGACCGCGGGCACCTTCGACCTGGATGCCGAACTCTGCATCTGGATCTCCGGCACCCACGAACCGGTGCAGAAGCGGTTCAACCGCCAGGTCGACATCTACGAAGTGCAGAGCATCCTTTCGCACTACGTCGCCTGAGCACATGGCCTGAGCCCGCCGGTGACCACCGGCCGGACCCGGGTCAGCAGCAGTTCGAGGAATTGCTCGGGCTGCCAGAACGCCGCGAAATGGTTGGCGTCCGCGATCAGCGCGAACTCCTTGTGCGGCGCCTCGACATCGTCGAAGTAGCGGCGCGCCCTGGCCACGGGCATCAGGCTGTCGTGTTCGCCCTGAAAGATGAAGAACGGCAACTCGAATCGCGTGCCGTCGCGCCAGGCGTCGAAATGCACGGATTCGACGCCGACCCGTTCGGAGAACTTCATGCCGTCCGCACCCGCCTTCAGATCGCGCAGCCGATGCCGCGGCGAGAACCACATCGACGGCACGATCAGCTTCTTCAGGATTCCGGTGAGCATGGGATCCGAGCTGGTCGCCAGTTTTGCGTGCAGACCCCACTGCTCGGCGGTCCACCGCGTGGCATCGGGCCCCATCGCCTCCAATTTCGCTGCGGCGGTGCGCTTTCCGGCTTTGCGTAACCGTTGCACAATCGCGAAGAAGGCGCTGTGGTCGGGTTCGCCGCCGGTGATGTTCTGGTCGGTGCCAACGTATGCCGAGTACAGCTCGGGGTGGTTGCGGGCCAGGCGAAGTCCGAGCACCGAGCCGAATGAGGCGGCCAGCAATACCACCTTGTCGGCGCGCAGCCGGTCGCGCACATGGCGGGTGACCTCGAGTGCGTCGGTATATAGCCGGTCGAACGTCATCTCGCCCTGTGCGCCGCGACCGAAAGTCTTTCCCGCGCCGCGCATATCCCACCGAACGATCGTGAAGTGCTTTTCCCACGCCCGAGTTCGGTTGGCGAAGTAGGTGTTCGAGGCGCCGGGGCCGCCGTGCAATTCCAGCAGCACCGGGTTGGCCCGATCCGCACCGCGGATTTCGATCCACTGCTCGATACCCCCGATGGTGACGAAGCCCGCCTCCGAGATGCCGTTCGGCGTATCGATCCGGAGCGCCTGAGCATTGCTGCGGCGACGCAGCTGACGGTGGGTGAGCAAGCCCGCGGGGGCGGCGGCTGTCGCGGCAAGGGCAATGGTGATCATGTCGTTCCTAAATTGTGTCTGATGGAAACTGATATGTGTACGATAGACACAGTTTGATGGCGAGGTCAATACCCGAACCACCGATCGGGAACTCTCGGCGTAGCCTGCGGTGCATGGCTTCTGTTTTCAGCGCGATCATCGAAGGCCAGCTGCCGGGCCGTTTCGTCTGGGAGGACGACGAATTCGTCGCATTCCTCACCATCGCCCCGGTGACGCAAGGGCACACGCTGGTGGTCCCCCGCAAGGAGATCGATCAGTGGCAGGACCTCGACGCCGACACCTTCGCGCGGCTCAACAGCGTCGCGCAGAAAATCGGCCAAGCGGTCCGCCACGCCTGGGACGCCCCCCGCGCCGGCCTGCTCATCGCCGGCCTCGAAGTCCCCCACCTGCACGTCCACGTCTTCCCAGCCTTCACCATGGGCAACTTCGACATCTCCGGCGCCAACCCCCACCCCACCCCCGAATCCCTCGACGAAGCCCAAACCAAAATCAAATCCGCCCTCCGCGCCCTCGGCTACGCCCCCAACGTCCCCGCCTAAAGCGCCCTCGAGAATGTATTGGCGGAGAGGTGTTCTCGGGGTTCGCCTCAACCAGTACATGGTGATCACGCGTCCAAGAGTGCACTCATGAGATTCGGGGCGGCGTGGTCTGAATTAGCCGCCGGTGCGGCCGAATACGAGGAACGGGCGCGCCGTCACCGACGCGCCCGACTGGAGCCCTCTGTCAGGATTGAACTGACGACCTTTCGCTTACACAAACGGCAGGGCCTCTATCACGTGAACGAGCGCGCCGTCACCGACGCGCCCGACTGGAGCCTCCTGTCAGGATTGAACTGACGACCTTTCGCTTACAAGGCGAGTGCTCTACCACTGAGCTAAGGAGGCGGACGGTGTCTTACTCAACAAAACGGTGCCAATCATAACCGGGCACGCCAGCTGCGTGACACCGGCTTTACGGTGTCACGCAGTGACGGTTCAGCAGTGGCCCGGCGCAGTATCGGATACCGCGGGTCAGGACTGGGCGCCCTGACGGGCCGCGTCATCGGCGGCCATTGCATCACGCAGGCTCTTCGGACGCATATCGGTCCAGTTCTTCTCGACGTACTCCACGCACGCGGCGCGGCTGTCCTCGCCGAAAACGACTCGCCATCCGGCCGGAACCTCCGCAAAGGCCGGCCACAGCGAATGTTGTTCCTCATCGTTGACCAGAACGAAGAAGCGGCCGTCTTCGTCATCGAAGGGGTTGGTGCTCAATTTCACCTCACTGGATACTGGCGCATGTACGGGATCGCCCTTGGCTCGTCCAACGCTGTCGAGCGCCGGAAGCTCCCCGAGCGTTGTGTCGACCCTAGCAAGGCAGACGTTACGCGTAGGCAGTTACCTCAGGCCGCGAAGAAATCGAGCAGGATCTTGTTCACCGCTTCTGGACGCTCGAGATAGCCGTAGTGCCCCGCATCAGGAACTTCCAGGTAACGCGCACCCGGAATGGCCTCGGCAACCTCCCTGGACAGATACGGCGGAATCATCCGATCGTCGGCGAATCCGATGGCCAGGCACGGCACCTTGATGCCGCGGTAGGCCTGCACCCGGTCGAAATCGTGGTCCATCCGGCGCTGGGCGCGGATACCGGGCGTCACCGCACCGCCGGTGAATTCGAACAGATCGAGCCAGTCGCGGGCGGCGTTCGGATCGGCCATGGTCGCGGGCGACATATTCATCACCGCGGTGACGGCGGCCTCGTACTTCGCGGGCAAGCTGACCCCGCTGGCGTCGAGTTCGTGTTCGCCGAGCGAGAGCGTCTTCTGGAACTGGTCGAGGCGGCCGTGTCCGGCCATGAATACGGCCTTGCGCACCAGTTCCGGACGCGCCAGCGCGAGTTCCTGCGCCACCCGCGCACCCATCGAGGTGCCGACCACCAGTGCGGGACCCTCATCGAGCAGTTCGATGAGTCCGGCGGTATCGCCGACCAGCTGATCGACGGTCATACCTTCGGCCGCCTCATAGGACGGTTTGATGCCGCGATTGTCGAATGTGCAGACCCGATATCCGGCCTTGACCAGCGCCGGGACCTGATGCAACTCCCAGACCCGGCCCGGGCTGCCGGTGCCCATGATCATGACGACCAGCGGACCCGCGCCCTTCGCATCCGTGCCCTTGGTTCGGTCGCCCTTGACCTGGTAGTTGAGTGAAATTCCGTTCACCGTGGCCAGCGGCATATCGACCCTTTCGTGGAGTTGGTGCTGCGTTCCCACGGTATAGGGCTTCGGTTTTCGGCGAGCAGGCGAAGGGTATGACGCCGAACGTGTCGGAGGTCACCCGGATCCGGGTGCGGCATACCGCCGTGGTGGCCAGATACCATTGACTATTCGCACGTACGAGCGTACTGAGCCGGGAGGACAAGAAGATGGCCGCGAAGAGCAGCGCGAACGACATCGCGGACGACGATCTGGAACCACTCGCCGACGAGACCGCCCGTCAGGCGCAGCGAGTTGTCGCGGCCTACGCGGAGGATGCGGACGAATGCCGGATGCTGCTGTCCATGCTGGGCATCGGGCCTAACTCTCGGGGCGAGTAACCACCTCGACGTCAACGGGGCCGTCGACTATTCACAACTTCAAACGCCGAAAAGCGAAGCGCAAAGGATGCGTGAGTGGACCAGATGACCCAACAGCCGTCCGAGGACTCCGAACACGCCTTTCTAGAGCCCCCATCCGAACCCGACACGACGGTGGTCCCCTCCGCCCTCGCCGAGATGAGCGGAGCCGGTTCCGGCTTCGTCGTCGTCGCCAACCGGCTGCCGGTCGACCTGGAGAAACTGCCCGACGGTTCCACCCGTTGGAAGCGCAGTCCGGGCGGTTTGGTGACCGCACTGGAACCGGTGCTCCGCAATAACAAGGGGGCGTGGGTCGGCTGGGCCGGCGTTCCCGATGTCGATATCGATCCGATCATCCAGGACGGTCTGGAACTGCATCCGGTGCCGCTGTCCGCGGAGGAGGTCTCCGAGTACTACGAGGGCTTCTCCAATGGCACGCTGTGGCCGCTGTACCACGATGTGATCGTGCGCCCGGTCTACGACCGGGCCTGGTGGGCCGCCTATGTCACGGTGAACCGGCGCTTCGCCGAGGCCACCGCGAAGGTCGCCGCCGAGGGCGCGACCGTCTGGGTGCAGGACTACCAACTGCAGTTGGTGCCGAAGATGCTGCGGATGCTGCGTCCCGATCTCACCATCGGATTCTTCCTGCACATTCCGTTCCCGCCGGTCGAACTGTTCATGCAGATGCCGTGGCGGACCGAAATCATCGAGGGTCTACTCGGCGCCGACCTGATCGGCTTCCACCTGCCGGGCGGCGCGCAGAACTTCCTCTACCTGGCCCGCAGGTTGGCAGGGCAACCCACCTCGCGCGGCACCGTCGGTGTGCGGTCCAAGCTCGGCGTGGTGCAGGTGGGCTTCCGCACGGTCCGGGTCGGCGCGTTCCCGATTTCGATCGCCTCGGCCGAACTCGATGAACATTCGCGCCGCCGCTCGGTCCGCGAACGGGCCGCGAAAATCCGAGCCGAACTCGGCAATCCGAAAAATATCCTGCTCGGCGTCGACCGCTTGGACTACACCAAGGGCATCGATATCCGCCTGGCCGCGCTGGAGGAATTGCTGCTGGAGAACAGGCTGGATCCGGCCGATACCGTCATGGTGCAGCTGGCCACCCCGAGCCGTGAGCGGGTGGAGAGCTATATCCAGATGCGCGGCGATATCGAGCGCCAGGTCGGCCGGATCAACGGTGAATTCGCCAGGGTCGGCTATCCGGTCGTGCATTATCTGCACCGCCCGATTGCGCGTGACGAACTCGTCGCCTTCTTCGTTGCCGCCGACGTCATGCTGGTGACGCCGCTGCGTGATGGGATGAACCTGGTCGCCAAGGAGTACGTCGCCTGTCACAGCGGCCTCAACGGAGCGTTGGTGTTGAGCGAATTCACCGGTGCCGCAGCGGAATTGCGTCAGGCATATCTGTGCAACCCGCACGACCTGAACAGTGTGAAGGATGCCGTCATCTCCGCACTGGAGGACGACCGCGATACCCGTCGCCGCCGAATGCGCTCCCTGCGCCGCCAGGTGCTCGCCCACGATGTGGACCGCTGGGCGCGGTCATTCCTGGAGGCGCTGGCGCAGGATCAGGTCGCAGGCAGCGCGCTGCTCACCGACGATGATGTATACCCGGAGGCCCGAGCTCCCCGTCGCTGACGCAACCCCGACGGAGCGAGTCTTACGAGCGACCGTTCGCGGCCCGTCTCGCGTCCGAGTCGTCGAAGCGCATGCGACGAAGTCGCGAGTCTCGACGGCTCGGACGCGAGACACCAGGGGGCCGCGAA